>NZ_JBFBBY010000051.1:0-47337 GCF_040682875.1 Amycolatopsis sp. NPDC051071
CGCTAAACGCACTCCGGGGGCGCGTCGCGTTTAGCGGGCTAAACGCGCTCCGGCGATCGCGGAGGGGTTTCGCTCGGAACCCGAGCGGGTGTACAGACGTCTCAGAGCCCGAGGCGTGGGGTGACCGCGTGTGCGCTAGCGTTCGAGCATCACAGCCGCCTCGTTTTGTCCCGGGAGTCCCGCGTGCCCCCGGGGTGCCGGTCCAACGACAGGAGAGCATTCGGATGTCCTATCCCAGCGGTGGGCCCGGCTACCCCCAGCAGGGTGGCGGCCAGCAACACCCCAACCCAGGATCGGGAGCCTTCCCGCAGCAGCAGGCGCCGTCGTCGTCGGCGAGCCCGCTGAACCTGGCGCTGCTGCTCGCGCTCGCCGTCGCCGTCCTCGGTCTGGTGCAGTTCTTCGTCGGTTTCTCCGACGAGGCCGACGCCGCCAAGGAGGTCACGATCTTCCTGCTGGTCGGCGGTCTCCTGGCCGGTCTGCACGCGTTGCCGCGTGGTCCGAAGGTGCTGCCGTTCGCCGCGCTGTTCAGCGTGCTCGGCGCGTTCGGCGCGCTCGACCTGATCATCGGTTACCCGACCGTCGACGCGAGTGAAGGCCGGACGGCGGTCTCGGTCCCCGGCATCATCACCGTGGTGCTGATCCTCGGCATCCTGCAGATGCTGGTCGCGGTCGCGGCGCTGCTGTTCGACTACGACGTCCTCAAGCTGCCCGCCGCGAAGCCGCAGCAACAGCAGCAGGCGCCGCAGGCCCCCTACAGCCAGCAGTTCGCGCAGCAGGGCCCGCAGGGTCCGTTCGGCCAGCAGGGTCCGCAGGGCCAGCAGGGCCCGGCCGCCACCCAGGTCCAGTCATTCCCCGGCGCGGGCCAGCAGGGGCAGCCGCAGGGTGAGCCGTCCGGCCCGTTCGCGCAGCCGACCCAGTTCCAGCCGCCGGTCACGCAGCCGCCGGGCCAGCAGGCCACGACGTACGCGCCGCAGCAGGGCCAGTTCTTCCAGCAGCCGCCGTCCTCGGAATCGGGCCAGAACCCGGGTACGCCGCCGGGTGGGTTCGGCCAGCAGAGCTGACCTCTCGAACGCAAGAAGCACCCGCTGTGACTCTCCGTGTCACAGCGGGTGTTTTTCGTTTCCGGATTACCCGACCGGGTGGGTTGAGCCACGTGCGCCACCCGAAAGCGGCGTGCCTCACCCGGACGGCCCAGTCCGGATGTCATGGTGCGGATCATGAAGCTGCTCACCCGCGACGAACGCCCGCCGGGCGAAGAGCCGGTGAGCGACGTCGTCCTCGAGCCGGAGGTGTCCAAGGCGAAGCGGGTCCGGGTGTTGCTCTCCGCCGCGTGCACACCCCTGCTCTTCTCGTACACCGCTGTCGCGACCGTCCTCGCGGTGGTCTCCTTCGCCGCCGACCGGACCCGGTTCTCCGCCACCGGCGCCCTGCTCGCCGCGGGGCCCGGCTGGCTCGCCGCGTGGCAGGTCCAACTCGAACTCGGCGGGCATCCACTCGGTGTGCTGCCGTTATTGCCGACGATCGTCGTCGCGCTGCTGGCGGCGAGGGCGGCCGCGCGCGCCGTGCGCCGCATCGGCGGCCGGACCCCGGCGGACACCGTGCCGGTGGTGGCGGCGATCGCCGGCGCGCACGCGTTCTTCGGTGTGGGCATCGCCTTGGCGGCGGGCGGCTCGCCGGTCGGCGTGAACCCGCTGGCCGCCTTCTGCGTGCCGGGTCTGATCGCCGGGCTCGCCGCCGTCGCCGGAACCGCCAAACGGTGCGGGCTGCCCTCGACGCTGCGCGACCGGTTCGACCCGGTCGCGATCCACGGCCTGCGGGCGGGTGCGCTCGGCCTCGCCGCGCTGATCGCCTGCGGCGCCGTCGTGTTCACCACGGCCACCGCGTTGTCCTGGCCCACTGTGGACAGTTTGTTCGAACCCGGCCTCGGCGCGGGTTTCGGCCTGTTCGTGCTTTCCGTGGCGTACCTGCCGAACGCCGTCGTCGCCACGCTGTCCTTCACCACCGGTCCGGGTTTCTCGGTCGGGACGCTCACCGTCGGCATGTTCGGCTACAGCGAAGGCAAGCTGCCGGGAGTGCCGGTGCTGGCGGGGATCCCGTCGCAGCAAGCGGTCTGGTGGCCGGCGCTGCTGCTCCTTCCCACCCTCGTCGGCGCGCTGGTCGGCTGGAAGATCCGCCGGATCGACGAGGATCCGATGCCGCGGATGCGCGCGGTCGCCGTCGCGGGTGCCCTCGTCGCGTTCGGCTGCGTCCTCCTCGGAACTCTTTCCGGCGGCAGGCTCGGCGACGGCCCGTTCGACCCGGTCACCGTGCCGGTCGGCGTCGCGTCGGTGATCACCTTCTGCTGGATCGTCATCCCCGGCGGGTTCGTCGCGTTCTTCGCCGGTGCGCACAAGCCGCCGGAAGCGCCGGGCGAAGCCGAGGAAGCCGACGACATCGAAGCCGTCGCGGACGAGGCCGAGCCGGACGAAGAAGTCGAAGCCGAAATCGACGGTGCGCTCGACGAGCTAGACGATGATGCCGAGGCGGAACTCGCCCGCGAGCTGGGCGAGGACCCCGATCAGACCCTGCCCGAAACCGGGCCGGAAACCGAGCCCGAGCAGGACGGCGCCGTGGACGAGGCTGTGACCGAGTCCACCGACGGGTCTGGCGACGAAAGCGGGCCCGGCGGCGACCGTTAGGGTTGTCGCGACCAGGTGAAGCGCCGTACGCCGAGTGCGTACCGCCGTGGCAAGGAGCGCGTTCTGGCTAGTCGGTTGGACCTGCCCACTCCGGTGAAGCTCGTCGTCCTGGCGTCCGGTTCCGGCACGCTGTTGCAGGCCGTGCTCGACGCCGTCGAAAAGCCGAACTATCCGGCGAAGGTGGTCGCCGTCGGAGCCGACCGCACCGGGATCGAAGCGCTCACGCGGGCCGAACGCGCCGGCGTGCCGTCGTTCACCGTGCGGATGGCCGACCACGCGGACCGAGTGGCCTGGGACAAGGCCATCACCGAAGCCGTCGCCGCCTACCAGCCGGACCTGGTGGTTTCGGCGGGATTCATGAAGATCCTCGGCGCCGAATTCCTCACGCGGTTCCCCGGCCGCGTGATCAACACACATCCGGCGTTGCTGCCGTCGTTCCCCGGCGCGCACGCCGTGGCCGACGCGCTGGCGATGGCCGTCAAAGTCACCGGGTCGACGGTCCATTTCGTCGACGCCGGGGTCGACACCGGGCCGATCATCGCGCAGGAATCGGTGATCGTGGAGTCCGATGACGACGAGAACGTCCTGCACGAGCGGATCAAGGCCGTGGAACGCAGGCTCCTGGTGGAAACGATCGAGAAACTCGGCCGGAGCGGGTGCGCGGTCGAGGGACGAAAGGTGAGGTTTTCGTGAGTACTGCACTCCGGCAGCGTCCCGTCCGGCGCGCGCTGATCGGCGTCTCGGACAAGGCCGGCCTGCTCGAACTCGCCACCGGGCTGCACGCGGCGGGTGTCGAGATCGTGTCGACCGGCGGCACGGCGAAGGTCATCGCGAACGCCGGGGTGCCGGTGACGCCGGTCGAGGAGGTCACCGGGTTCCCCGAGTCCCTCGACGGCCGGGTCAAGACGCTGCACCCGCGGGTGCACGCGGGCCTGCTCGCCGATCGCGACCGCCCGGAGCACGTCGAGCAGCTCAAGCAGCTGGACATCGCGCCATTCGACCTGCTCGTGGTCAACCTGTACCCGTTCACGCAGACCGTCGCTTCGGGCGCGAGCCCGGAGGACTGCGTCGAGAACATCGACATCGGCGGCCCGGCGATGGTGCGTGCCGCGGCGAAGAACCACAACAGCGTCGCCGTCGTGGTCGATCCGTCCCGCTACGAGTGGGTACTGGAGCGCGTCGCCGGCGGCGGTTTCGAGCTGGCCGACCGCAAGAGGCTCGCCGCGCAGGCTTACGCGCACACGGCGGCGTACGACACCGCCGTCGCCGCGTGGTTCGCCAATGTCTACGCGCCCGCGGACGATTCCGGCTTCCCTGACTTCACCGGTGCTTCGTGGGAGCGCGGCGACGTGCTGCGCTACGGCGAGAACCCGCACCAGAAGGCCGCGCTGTACAAGCACTGGCGGCCGGGTCTCGCGCACGCGGAGCAGCTGCACGGCAAGGCCATGTCGTACAACAACTACGTCGACACCGACGCCGCGCGCCGCGCCGCCTACGACTTCGACGCCCCGGCCGTCGCGATCATCAAGCACGCCAACCCGTGCGGGATCGCCGTCGGCGAGGACATCGCCGAAGCGCACCGGAAGGCGCACGCGTGCGACCCGGTTTCGGCTTACGGCGGGGTGATCGCGACCAACCGGCCGGTGAGCCGCGAGGCCGCCGAGCAGATCGCCGAGGTGTTCACCGAGGTCGTCCTGGCGCCGGACTTCGATGCCGAGGCGCTGGAGATCCTGCAGCGTAAAAAGAACGTGCGGCTGCTGAAGCTGCCCGCGATCACGTCACCGGATCCGATCGAGTTCCGGCCGATTTCCGGCGGCATGCTGGTGCAGACCGTCGACACGATCGCCGCCGAGGGCGACGACCCGGCGAACTGGACACTGGCGACCGGCGCGGCCGCCGACGAGCGGACGCTGGCCGACCTCGAATTCGCGTGGCGTTCGCTGCGCGCGGTGAAGTCGAACGCGATCCTGCTGGCGAACGACGGCGCGACCGTCGGCGTCGGCATGGGCCAGGTCAACCGGGTCGACTCCTCGCGGCTCGCCGTGGCGCGGGCGGGGGACCGGGCGAAGGGCGCCGTCGCCGCTTCGGACGCCTTCTTCCCGTTCCCGGACGGCCTCGAAGTGCTTCTGGAGGCCGGTGTCCGCGCCGTCGTCCAGCCGGGCGGCTCGATCCGCGACGCCGAGGTCATCGCCGCCGCCGAGGCCGCCGGGGTCACCCTGTACCTCACCGGCACGCGCCACTTCGCCCACTAGGGCCGACGTGCGTTTAGCCCCCTAATCGCGATCCGGCGCCCGCGTTTAGTCCTCTGGTTGCGGTAGTTCGCACTACGCACTTCCGCAACCAGAGGACTGGACGCGATGGGCGCGGGCACCCCGGGCCGACGTGCGTTTAGCGGGCTAATCGCGATCCGGGTGCGATCAGCGCCGACGTGCGTTTAGCCCCCTAATCGCGATCCGGGGCACCCCGGGCCGACGTGCGTTTAGCGGGCTAATCGCGATCCGCCGGGGGTGCCCACGGACAGGACTGTGGGCGTTCCCGGTGCCCGGCCCCGGCCTCCGTGTCATGCTGGCCGCGTCTCGCCTTTAGCGGGCTAATCGCGACGCTGAGCGTACGCAAGTATCGGTAGGAGGATCGGTGCACCAGCCGCCGCAGGGGTACGGCCAGGGACCGGGTTCCGGCCCGCCACCCGGGCCGGGAGGCCAGCCGGGCTACGGACAGCAGCCGGGCTACGGCCAGCCACAGGGCGGCCCTGGATACGGCCCGCCTCAGGGTGGCCCCGGGCACGGCCCGCCTCAGGGCGGCGGCCCCGGGTACGGTCCGCCGCCCGGGTACGGGCAGGAGCCACCGCCCGGGTACGGGCAGCAGCCGATGCCCGGTTACGGCCAGCCGCCCAAGAAGAAAAAGACCGGGCTGATCATCGGTCTGATCGTGGGCGGCGTGGTCCTGCTCGGACTGGGCATCCCCGGCGGCATCTTCGCGTCGGAGTATTTCTCGTCCGTCGGCAAGGCACCGGTCTCTCAGCAGCCGCCCAACGAGTGCAGGGTCTCCGCGGAGACCCTGAACAAGACGGTCACCAACAGCTTCCAGGGTGCCCGCGAGAACGAGATCAAGGCAGGCGACATCGTCACCAAGCAGTACGGCTGCTCCTGGTCGGCGCCGGACGGCGACAACGTCCACGATCGCACCCTGCAGATCATGGTCTACCGCCACGAGGGGCCGGACGCCGAGCAGCGGGCCGCGAACTCGTCCACCGGGTCGGCCGCGCCCTCCGAGCGTCAGCAGCAGGTGCAGGGGATCGGCGACAAGGCGGTCCTCGTCTCTCTCGACACCGAGAGCGCCTTCAGTGGTGCCGAACTGCGCTTCACCCAGGGCGTGTACGTGGCCATCGTGACTTACAAGGGATGGGACAAGGGGTTCTTCGCGAACTCGCCGATCCCGCCAGGCGAATCCGCCGAAGCGGCGAAGTCGGTCGGCGCCGAGCTTGCGAAGAACCTGCCCAAGTAGCCGTCAGGCGTACAGGGCGTCCAGCCAGGACGTCCACGCCTTCTCGGCCTTGTCCGCGTCGGCGTCTTCGGCGAACAGGTGGTGCCCGATGCCGACTGGCCAGCCCCAGACGTTCCGGCCGTAGAAGCGGTACAGCGCGTCTCCGGTCCGTAGGCCGATGAAGGTCGACGTCAGATAGTCGACGACGCCTTCGACGACGCCGACGCCTGGCACTTCGAAGCGCACCTGGTCGCCCACGGCCGTCGCGCCGATCGCCGTCCGCACGGACTCGAACGCTTCCGGCGCCGTCGACGCTTCGGGCGCGTCGGCCTTGAAGTACTTCGCCTGACGCAGGTTGAAGTGCGTCAGGTATTCGCCGAGCGAGTGGTAATAGAACGCCGTGTGCCGCTTGCACGCGTCGTATTCGACGTCCCAGTCGTCGAGGACGGTGGTGTGCTCGTAGCGCAGGTAGGTGCCGCCGTCTTTCGGTTCGAGGACGTACTCGAGGGTGTTGAACCAGCCCTTCTCGTCTTCCGCGTAGGTGATGAAGTGGCGTGACGGCTTCCAGACGGTCACCATGCCGCCGTTCGGGGTGAGGCCGGATTCGGCGCCGCCGTCGCGCGGCTGGTATTCGATCGGCCAGAGCCAGCCGCCGGTGCCCGCGGTGATCGCGGCCCAGGTGTCGGCGGGTGTGGTGGGCAGGAAGCCCTCGAAGCGGACCTCGGATTCCTTCGCCATGACTGTCCCTCTCTCGTATGCCTTCATAGAGGCGACGTCCGGCCCGCGACGGATTCGACAAACGCGTTCGCGAAGTTTCCTCGTGTTTCTCAGGCCCCAGGTCACGGCCCTGCTCGGATCGCGTTTAGCCCGCTAAACGCAGGTCGGGGCGCTGGCCGTCGACGTCGCCGGAGCGGCTGAACGCCGAAGCGCGGAGTTCCACCTCCTCTGCGACTGGCTGCACAGCGCCCGTACCCGGCCCCGTTGCTGACCCGTCAGCCCTCGACGGGATGGAGGGACTGGAAGGCCAGCCGCCCGTCGGCGTCGGCCGCGATCCGGTCGAGTACGTCGTCCAGTGCCATGAAGACCTCCCACGACGGCTGTCCACTCGCGACGGTCAAGCGGTCGACCAGCAGCTGTTCCAAGTCCGTGACCCGCTTCGCCTTCCACGCCTTGTCCGCGACGCTGACGAGCAGATCCTCGACGCCGACGTCCGCGCCCCAGGACGCGTGCGTCCGCGCGAATCGTGCTCGCTCCTCCTCGATCCCTTGGGCCAGAAGGAGTTCGTATCCGGCTTGCTCGTGAGCGGAGCCGGGTCCGGACAGCTCTTCACGGTGGATCGTCTTGCCGATGTCGTGGACGGCGGCGCCGAACAGGGTCGCCTCACGGTCGAAAACGACCTCTGGATGTTGTTTCTCCAGCCAGTCGGTCAGCGTCCGGGCCACGTCGTGGACTGCCCGCAGATGCGCGGCGAGCCGTGGGGGCGCGGCCAGTTTTTCCAGCAGCCCCACCACTTCGCCCGGCAGTGCGTGGAGTGGTGGCTCCCCGGGTTCGGTCAAAGCGCGGCGCAAGGCTTCCGAAGGCATGGCATCCAGAATGACAGATATCGGCGGTCGTGCCCCTACCGAAGTCGTACCCCGTCACCGCCTTCGGTCGAAGTCGATTCGAGTCGCCGGGCCGATGTGCCGTCGGTGTCGCGCGGCCAGACTCGTCCGGTATCGGAACAGCCGGACACGGGATGGGGAATCGGGATGGGCAAGGGCGGCTATCAGGCACTTGAGACGGCCGGGCTGGTGATCACGGGTTTTTGCGCCCAGGCGGTGATCCGCGGCCTCTTCAACCGGGACACCGAACTGCTGTGGGGTGCCGTCGCCTGGGCCCCGGGCGGATTCACCGGGCAGCTGGTCCTGCTCGGATGCATCGCGCTCGTGGGACTTGTGCTCACCGGCTGGGCACACGCCCGCCGGAAGCCCGCGGAAGATCAGTGACCGGCCTGAGCCGGTAGGGCTTGTAGGCGGCCGGGTCTCGCGGGACCACGAGCTCCTTCGGTCGGAGTCCGGTCAGTGACGGCCGCCGGGCTCTCAGTGGGCACCAGTTGATGTACTCTGCGTACAGTGGTTTGAACGTAGTACTGCACT
Source organism: Amycolatopsis sp. NPDC051071 (assembly GCF_040682875.1). Classification (NCBI taxonomy): domain Bacteria; kingdom Bacillati; phylum Actinomycetota; class Actinomycetes; order Pseudonocardiales; family Pseudonocardiaceae; genus Amycolatopsis; species Amycolatopsis sp. NPDC051071. The sequence continues at coordinate 8,297 of NZ_JBFBBY010000051.1, forward strand.
TGCAGTGGTGTCAACTGTTTTGGTGAACTCCGGGAGCTCGAGATGCGACAGAACACCGCGCGCCGCAACGCTTTGCTTGACGCCGCCATCGAGGTGCTCGCCAAGGAGGGGTCGCGGGGACTCACCTTGCGCGCGGTCGACAAAGAGGCCGGTGTCCCCATCGGCACCGCCACCAACTACTTCGCCAACCGTGCCGAGTTGCTTCGTCAGATCATGGAACGCACCCACGAGCGCTTGACGCCGGATCCGGCCGCGCTGGCCGAGACCATGAAGGCCGCGCCCACCCCCGGGCTGACCGCCATCCTGCTGCGTCAGCTGCTGGAGAGGATGCGCGCCGACCGCAGTAGTCACCTCGCCATGCTGGAGCTGCGCCTGGAGTCCACTCGCCGCCCGGAGTTGCAGGAAGATCTCACTCGCACCTTCGCCGCGATGCTCGACGCCAACATCGCCTGGCATCTGGACGCGGGCCTCCCCGGTGACCGTGACACCGTGCTGCTCCTCTACACCGCCATGCTCGGGGTGATCGTGGACGATCTGACGGTTCCCGGGCTGCTGGAACCGCACGGCATCGAGAAGATCATCGACGAACTGGTGCGACGAAGCCTGCCGCGGCCGCCCGGCGCTTGACAACCGCCCCGGCGACCGGTCTACTGGAGGTATCGAACACCTGTTCGAGATGCCGCCTTCCCCGTGGCATGCCAGCGGCCGTCCATAAAGGACGGTCTGGGTGTCATGGGGAGGTGAGGTCCGGTGACGGCGGAGGTGGTCGAGGCGCGGGCCTTGCCGTTGGCGAGGCTGGCGGCGATACCAGGGGTAAGCACGGCCAGTGGCGTGGCTTCCGCGGCCGAACACGCGAGGACGACGGGAAGGGTGCTCCCGGTGTCCCCGGCGTTGTCCGGTCTGCTGCCCGCCGCGGGGCTCCGGCGCGGGAGCACCGTTTCGGTGCTGGGGTCCACGTCACTGATGCTCACCCTGCTCGCCGCCGCGACCGCCGGCGGTGCGTGGGCGGTCGCGGTCGGCCTGCCCGCGCTCGGGGTGGTCGCCGCCGCGGAACTCGGGGTCGAGGTGGGCCGGTTGGCGCTGGTCCCCCGCCCCGGTGCCGAGTTCCCGGCGGTGACCGCGGCCCTGCTCGACGGCTTCGACCTCGTGGTCGTCGGTCCCGGGTTCGCCAGGCCCGACATCGCGAGACGGCTGTCCGCGCGCGCTCGCAACCGCGGTTCGGTGCTGCTCTCCCTGGGGCCCTGGCCGGGTGCCGAGGTCGAGCTGAGCTGCCGTCGCTCCCGCTGGACGGGCTTTCAGGACGGCGGCGCGGGTTACCTGCGCGCTCGTGAGGTCGAAGTACGGGCGGGTGGCCGGGGTGCGGCCGCCCGGGGAATGTCGGCGTTGCTGCGTTTCCCCGGCGAGGGTGAAGTCGAGAAGATCGACTTCCCCGCGACGAGGTGGGGGACGGCGTGAACTCACCCGTACGCATGCTGGTGCTGTGGTGCCCGGACTGGCCGGCGGTCGCCGCCGCGGCCGTCGCGGGCGAACCCGTCGGCCGCCCGGCCGCGGTCTTCTCGGCGAACCGTGTGGTCGCTTGCACCGCAGTGGCAAGGGGCTACGGCGTCCGCCGGAAGATGCGGCGGCGTGAGGCCCAGTCCTGCTGCCCGGAGCTGGCGGTCTTCGGCGAGGACGACGGCCGTGACGCCCGGCTCTTCGAGTCCGTCGCCCAGGCGGTGGAGGAACTGGCCGTCGGGGTCGAGGTGGTACGCCCGGGGATCGTCGCCGTCCCGGTCGACGGCGCGGCCGGCTACTTCGGTGGCGAACACGGACTCCTCGAACGGCTGGTGGACGAGGTGTCCGTGGCGGCGGGAGTGGAATGCCAGGTCGGGGTCGCGGACGGTCTGTTCGCCGCGACACTCGCCGCCCGCCGCTCGACTCTGGTCGCACCGGGGGAGACCGCGGATTTCCTCGCCCCGCTGCCCATTCGCGAACTCGACCAGCCCGAAGCCGGGCGAACCGAACTGGTCACCCTGCTCCGGCAACTCGGCCTTCGCACACTGGGCGCCTTCGCCGCACTCGACGAAAGCGACGTCTCCGCGCGCTTCGGGATGGAGGGCATACTCGCTCACCGGCTGGCGCGAGGGCGATCCGAACGTCCGCCGTTGCGACGGCGTCCACCACCGGAACTCTCCCTCGTCAAGGCGTTCGACCCGCCGATCGACCGGGTCGACGCCGCCGCGTTCGTGGCGAAAGGACTCGGCGAACGGTTCCACGCCGACCTCGCCGCGCACGGACTGGCCTGCACCCGCCTCGGTATCTACGCCACCACCGAGACCGGTGAACAACTCGGCCGGGTGTGGCGCTGTGCCGAACCGCTGACCCCGCTCGGCGTCGCGGACAGGGTGCGGTGGCAGTTCGAAGGCTGGCTGAAAGTCCGGGACACCTCGGCGCGGCCCCGGTCCGGTGTCGTGCGGTTGCGGCTGGAGCCGGAGGAAACCGTCGAAGGCCGGTCGTTGCAACTCGGCCTGTGGCAGGCGGGCGCGGCGGGCGGGCTGCGTCCGTGCACCGAGGACGACGGCCTGGCGGGCGAACGCGCGGGCCGCGCACTGGTGCGGGTGCAGGGGTTGCTCGGCCCGGAGAGCGTCTTCACCGCGGTGCTCGACGGCGGCCGTGATCCCGACGAGCGCGTCCGGCTGGTGCCGTGGGGTGACAGGCGGGAGAAGTCCTTGCTGGCGAACGCGAACTGGGCAGGGCGGCTCCCGTCACCCTCCCCGGCGACGGTGTTCACGCGTCCGGTGCCCGCCGAGGTGCTGGACGAGGACGGCCGCGCCGTCGAGATCACCGTGCGGCGCCGGGTCACCGCCGCGCCGTTCCTCGTGAGCTTCGAAGGCGGTGAGCCGCGCGAGGTCCTTTCCTGGGCGGGTCCGTGGCTGGTCGGCGTCCGGGCCGGGGCAGGGCACGCGCGGTCGGGGACCCGGATCCGGTTGCAGGTGCTGCTCGCCGACGGGAACGACGCCGAGGAAGCGGTCCTGCTCCGCTTCGAACGCCACAAGAATCCAATGTGGACACTGGAAGGGAAGTACGACTGAACATGGACGAGGACTACCCGCGGCTGGTGCGGCGATGGCTGGAAGAACCGGCCATCCCGGTGCAGCGCGCCGAGTTGGACACGGCCTGGGCGGCGTGCGTCCCGCGTGCGGAAGCGTTCGTCCCCGCGCCGAGACACTCGACCGAGAACCGGTGACCAATGGGCTGGAACAACCCGCCGCGGCCCTGGAAGGACCTCGCCCGCGAGCTCACGGGCAAGGTCACGCCCGGTGATGGCGGCGACAGCCCCGCGTGGAGCGCCAAACGGCAGGGCTATCAGCGTCCCGCCGACCTGGCGGGGCCGATCGGTGACGACGACGGCGCCACGGCACACCGGATGCCGTACGCCGAGCTGCACTGCCATTCGAACTTCAGTTTCCTCGACGGGGCGAGCCATCCCGAGGAACTGGTGGAGGAGGCCGCGCGGCTGGGCCTGGACGCGATCGCGCTCACCGATCACGACGGCATGTACGGCGTCGTGCGCTTCGCCGAAGCGGCAAGGGAACTGGGTGTGCACACGGTCTTCGGCACGGAACTCAGTTTCGGGCTGAGCGGGCCGCAGAACGGGTCCGCCGATCCCGAGGGCGAGCATCTTCTGTTGCTGGCCAAGAGGATGGACGGTTACCTGAGCCTGAACCGGGCGATCACCGCCGGGCAGTTGTACGGCTTCGACCGCGAAAAGCTTTCGCCTGAGGAAAGGGCGGAGAAGGGCAGGCCGGTCTACGACCTGCGCGCGGTCGCCGAGGAGGCCGACGGGAAATGCGTCGTGCTCACCGGCTGCCGTAAGGGCGCGGTGCGGAAGGCACTCGTCACCGAAGGCCCCTCGGCGGCCGTGGTGAAACTGAAGGAACTCATCGACTGCTTCGGCCGGGACAACGTCTACGTCGAACTGACCGATCACAGCCTTCCCTTGGACAGTACGCACAACGACCTGCTGAGCGAGATGGCCGCGGAGTTCGGCCTGCCGACGGTGGCGACCACGGCGGCGCACTACGCCCGCCCGGAACGGGCCCCGCTCGCCGACGCGGTCAGCGCCATCCGCGCCCGGCGGGGTTTGGAGGAGATGGAGGGCTGGCTGCCCGCCGCGGGGACGGCGTTCCTGCGGTCGGGGGAGGAAATGGCCGAAATCTTCGCGCGGTACCCGGGCGCGGTGCAGCGGGCGGCGTTGCTCGGCCGGGAATGCGCGTTCGAACTCCACCACATCGAGCCGGAGCTACCGCCGTTCAAGGTGCCCGAAGGCCACACCGAAGCGTCCTTCTTGAGGGAGCTTACCTACGCGGGCGCGAAGGACCACGAGAAGAACAAAACCACGGAGTACCGCCGAAAAGCCCGGAAACTGATCGAGCACGAACTGGAGATCATCGAGGAACTGGGCTTCCCCGGCTACTTCCTGATCGTCTGGGACATCGTGCGGTTCTGCCGGGAGAACAAGATCCTCTGCCAGGGCCGGGGATCGGCCGCGAACTCGGCGGTCTGCTACGCGCTCGGCATCACCAAGGTCGACGCCGTGCGCTACAACCTGCTCTTCGAACGCTTCCTCGCCCCGGATCGCGACGGCTATCCCGACATCGACCTCGACATCGAATCCGATCGCCGTGAGGAGGCGATCCAGTACGTGTACGAGAAGTACGGCCGGTTGAACACCGCGCAGGTGGCGAACGTGATCACCTACCGGGCGCGGTCCGCGGTCCGGGACGCGGCGCGGGCGCTGGGATACTCGCCCGGCCAGCAGGACGCTTGGAGCAAGCAGATCGACCGCTGGGGTGCGTTGCGGGTCACGGAAAAAGACCATGATCACGACATCCCGGACGAGGTCGTCGAGCTCGCCGCCGCGCTCGAAGACTTTCCCCGGCACCTCGGTATCCATTCCGGCGGGATGTTGATCTGCCGGCAGCCGGTGAGCGAGGTCGTGCCGATCGAATGGGCCCGGATGGAGAACCGCAGTGTCGTCCAATGGGAAAAGGACGACTGTGCCGCCGCGGGGCTGGTCAAATTCGATCTGCTCGGCCTCGGAATGCTGTCTGCCCTGCACTATATGATCGATCTGGTTCACGATCACAAAGGGGAAGAGGTCGACATCTCCGAATTGGATCTCAAGGATCAGAACATCTACGGAATGCTCTGCCGTGCCGACGCGATCGGCGTCTTCCAAGTGGAGAGCCGTGCGCAGCTGGCCACCCTGCCCCGGTTGCGCCCCAGAACTTTCTACGACCTCGCGGTCGAGGTCGCGCTCATCCGGCCGGGCCCGATCCAGGGTGGTTCGGTGCATCCCTACATCCGGCGCAAGAACGGCCAGGAGAAATGGGATTTCGACCATCCGAAACTGGAGAACGCGCTGAAGAAGACCCTAGGCGTCCCGTTGTTCCAGGAACAGATGATGCAGATCGCCCTCGACATCGCCGATTTCACCCCGGCGGAGGCCGATCAGCTGCGGCACGCCATGGGGGCCAAACGGTCCGAACAGAAGATGGAACGACTCAAACGGCGATTCCTCGAAGGCGCCGCGAAGCACGACATCGAAGGGGAACTCGCGGAGAAGATCTTCGGCAAGCTCAAGGCGTTCGCGAATTTCGGCTTCCCGGAGAGCCACGCGCTGAGTTTCGCCTTGCTGGTGTTCGCGAGCGCGTATTTCAAGTACTACCACCCGGACGCGTTCCTGGCCGGATTGCTGCGTGCCCAGCCGATGGGGTTCTACTCGCCGCAGTCGCTGGTCGCCGACGCGCGGCGGCACGGCGTGAAGGTACTCGGACCCGACATCAACGCGAGCCTCCCGCACGCGACACTGGAACCCTTGCCGGAAGGGGGAAAACTGCTCGCCGTACGGGGCGGGCTGTCCACCGTGCGGATGATCGGCGAGAACCTGGCGAAGGAGATCGTCGAGGAACGTGAACGCGGCGGTCCGTTCGCGGATCTGCCCGAGGTCGCCCGGCGTGTGCGGCTGACCAAACCGCAGGTCGAGGCGCTGGCCACGGCCGGCGCGTTCGGATGTTTCGGTGAGAGCAGGCGGAGCGCGCTCTGGGCGGCGGGCGCGGTTGCCGACGAGAGCCTGGAGAAGCTCCCGGGGCTCACCACCGGGGCCAACGCGCCGATGCTGCCCGGTATGGACGAAATCGACGTCGCGGCCGCGGACGTCTGGGCGACCGGGGTGTCGCCGGACAGCTTCCCGACCCAGTTCATCCGGGGGCATCTCGACGAACTCGGCGTCGTCACGGCGGCGGGACTGCGCGAGGTCCCGCACGGCGCCCGGGTGCTGACCGGCGGCGCGGTGACCCATCGCCAGCGGCCGGCGACCGCGGGCGGCGTCACGTTCATGAACCTCGAAGACGAGACGGGGATGATCAACGTCATCTGCACGATGGGTGTGTGGCAGCGCTACCACCGGGTCGCCCGCGGTAGTCCCGCGCTGCTGATCCGCGGCGTGGTCGAACGCACCGGAGAGGTGGTGAACGTCCTCGCCGAACAGATCCGGCACCTGCCGCTGCGGATCACCGCCAAGTCACGTGACTTCCGCTGACCGCACTTGACGGCCTGACGGTGCCCATGCTGTAGTTCGATCAACGTCGCAGTGCACCCGGCAAAGAGACCGTCGTGGGCGCGGAGGCGTCGGACCATGGGAAATCATGGAAACCCCTTCTTCATCGAACGCCCGGCTGACGGCGTTCGGAAATCAACTCGTTCAGGTTCACAACTGGCTGCGTAAAGAGCTGGCCAGACTGCACGACGACCTCGGGTCGGTCGCGGACGGGCGTGCCGAGCGGCTGCGCGATCTCCGTGCGCATTGCCTCACCTTCTGCTCGGCGCTGACCAGGCATCACACCGGGGAGGACGGCGGTGCTTTCCTTGTGCTGTCGGACAAACACCCTGAACTGCGGCCAGTGCTCGAAGAACTCGCACACGACCACCACGTCATGACCGGGATCATCGAACGGCTCGAAGAACTGGTCGGCGGCGTCGGCCCGGCGTCGAGCCCGGCCGAGACCCTGCATGTCCAACGGGAACTCGACGGGCTCACCGCGATCATGGAGACGCATTTCCGCTACGAGGAGAAGCGCATCGTCGAGGCGCTCAACTCCCTGGACATGCCGGAGTGGCGGGACGCGAAACCGTCTTTCCTGCTGAAATCGCATTAGGACAAGACCTGTCCTATACGGCCTCTAGCGTTCTTCTCAACGCACCACGACGACTGAGGAGAACTCCGATGACGAACCCGATTCCCGACGGCTACCACTCGGTGACCCCGTGGATCATCTCGCGCGACACCGCGGGAGTGATCGACTTCCTCAAGCGGGTCTTCGACGCCGAGCCGATGGGCGAACCGGTGTACGTCGAGGGCGGCAAGATCGGGCACGCCGAGGTCCGGATCGGCGACTCCGTCGTCATGCTGTTCGACGCGCCGGGCGACTGGGCCGGGTCCCCGGCGTACCTGCGGCTTTATGTCGAGGACAGCGTGGAGACGCAGCGCCGGGCCGTCGAGGCGGGCGCCGAAGAGGTCACGAAGCAGACCGAACTGTTCTTCGGCGACCGCGTCGGCCGGGTCCGTGACCCGTTCGGCAACCTGTGGTGGATCCAGACCCGGCTCGTCGACCTCGACTATCCGGAGATGGAACGCCGTATGAACGACCCGAAGTTCATCGAGGCCATGCGGTACGTGTCGGGTTCGAAAATCACCCCGGGTTCCTGAAGTCGGTAGGGTGGTGATCGCGACGCGGAGGTGAGCCGGTGGATCACCACCCACTCCGGGGCAACCCCGGGGAGTACGACGACAGCGAGACAAGGCGCCCCGCGCGAGAGCGGCATGCTTCGCGTACGGGTACGCGCGGATGACAGGAGAAAAAGTCACCTCCGTGTCGCCCATCGAACCGATGCCGGTGTGGCGCTGGCAGGTCGCCCGCTGGGCGACCTTCGACGACTGCGCCGTCGCGCTCGACCTGACGCCGGGCGAACTCTCGTGGTTCGCCGACACGAAGGGCTGGAACCGGCGTGCGGCCGACCCGGTCCGGCACTACACCTACCGCTGGATCCCGACGGCGTCCGGCGGGGTGCGGCTCATCGAGCGGCCGAAACCGCGGATCGCCGAACTGCAACGCCGGATTCTGCGGCACGTCGTCGAGGCCCTGCCGGTGCACGACGCCGCACACGGGTTCCGCCGCGGGCGTTCGCCGATGTCCTGTGCCGCACCGCACGCCGGCCGGGAGACCGTGGTCAGGATGGACCTCGAAGGGTTCTTCCCCGCGGTGTCCGCGCGCCGGATCTCCGCGTTGCTCGCGCTCGCGGGATATCCGCCCGCCGTGGCGGAAGCGCTGGCGGGTGTGCTCACCACGGCCGTCCCGCCCGACGTCCTCGCCACCGTGCCCGGCGGACGTCGTGATCCCGCCCGCTTCCGGCTGCTGAACAACCTGGCGGCCACGCATCTCCCGCAGGGCGCGCCGTCGTCGCCCGCGGTGGCGAACGCGGTCACGCACCACCTCGACCGGCGGCTTTCCGGCCTCGCGCGCTCCCTGGGCGCGGCCTACACGCGCTACGCCGATGACTTGGCGTTCTCGGGTGATTCCCTGCCGTTGCACCGGTTGCTGCCCGGCGTCCGGCGGATCGTGACCGGCGAGGGCTTCCGGCTGCGGGACGACAAGACGTCGGTCGCCGCCGCGCATCAGCGGCAACGCGTCGCGGGTCTGGTGGTCAACAGCGCTCCGGCGGCGACGCGCGCCGACTACGACGCCCTGCGCGCACTGCTCCACAACTGCGCCCGCACCGGGCCGGACGGGCAGAACCGGGCCGGGCATCCGGACTTCCGCGCCCATCTGCTCGGCCGCATCGGCTGGATCGCCGCGTCTTCGACGACGCGGGCGACGAAGCTGCGCACGTTGTTCGGCGGGATCTCGTGGCACTGAGCGGGTGTGCGATCCTGAACAGGTGATCGAGACTGCCGAGGACTACCGAGAAGCCGTACTTTCCCAGCAGTGGTGGGAAAAACGCAGTTTCGTCGGCTGCGACTTCACCGAGGCCGACCTGCGCGGGCTACGCACCCAGGGCTGCACCTTCGACCAGTGCGACTTCACCAAGGCCGATTTCGAAGGCTCGCGCCACGAGGCGTCGGCCTTCCGGTCTTGCACTTTCGACCGCAGCGTGCTCGCCGGTACCCGGTGGAGCTCCTGCTCGATGCTCGGATCGTCCTTTGTGGACTGCCGGTTCCAGAAGGTCGCTTTCACCGAATGTGATCTCTCGCTGGTCTCGTTGAGCCGCAATCGCCTGTCCAAAGTGGATTTTTCCGGCCTGCGGCTGCGTGAGGCCAACCTGACCGAAGCGGACCTCACCGGCGCAGATTTGCGTGGCGCGGACCTCACCGGCGCCCGGCTGGCAGGCGCGAAACTCGAGGGCGCGGACCTGCGCGGCGCGCGGATCGACGCCAACGGCCTGGTGCAGGCGAACCTCGCGGGTGTCCACGTGGACACCGAGACCGCGGTGGCCTACGCCGCCGCGCACGGCCTCGTCATCCACTGACCCCCGCATGTCATGAAAGGGTCTTTCCTGACGAATTTCGTCAGGAAAGACCCTTTCATGACATTTGTGGGGCTAGTCGATCGGCGGTTCGCCCGGGTCCAGTTCGATGAGGTCGCCCTCGGCGAGCAGTTCCTCGATGGACGCCGGCAGCAGGTACGCCGACCCGCCACCGGGCTGGTTGAACCACGGGATCGCGACGCCGGCGAGTGCTTCGAGCGGACGCTGCACGCGGTACACGTGGTACGGCCGGTTCACCCACTCCGGCACGAGCGAGCGCTCCTCGAACGGCGTCCCGGCCGCGTAGGTCAGGTTGCCGTTCGGGCCGCCGAAGCGGTCCAGCTCGCTGCCCGCGGGCAGCTCACGCAGTTCCTTGCCGCGGAACAGCGTCAGCGGCGGCTCGCCGTTGAGCGGCCCGATCGGCCAGTTCTGCTTGCTGTCGGGTGGTCCCGCACTCTGCGCGGCCGCCGGCGGGCGGATGGGTTCCTCGCGCCGCATCGGCGGCGGCGGAGGCGGTGCCACCGGCGGTTCGCGCCGGGGCGGAGCGGGCGGCGGGCTCGCCAGTGCCGGGGCGGGCGGCCGCACCGGGACCGGTGCCGGCGCGGGTTCGTCGTCCAGGTCGTCCCCGAGCAGCTCGTCGGCCGTGGTGAACGCCGTCTGCTCCTGCGGCGGGATCGACTCCCTCGGCGGCACCTTGTGCGAACCGGTGGCGACCTCGGGTGAAAGCGTCGCCAGCACGGACGGCGCCGGGGCCGGGGGCGGCTCCTCGATGACAGGAGGTTCTTCGGCGCCGGGCTGCTCATCGGCCGGAGGAGCACCGTTCGGGTTCAGCAGGACCTTGCCGAGCATGAACGCGGCCGCGTCCTCGGCGTCGCCGAACACCGCCGGGTTGGTCAGTTTCCCGTCGTACCAGCCGACCCGCCAGCCACCACCGTCGACCTCCTCGACGCTCCAGCCGTGGTCGACGGGGGAGCCGATGCGGTAGACGTCTTCGGGGACGTCGAGTTCGTCGAACTTCGACTGCAGCTCGTTCAGCACCGGCACCGGGTACTCGGGGCGGCGAGGCCGTTCCGGGGCCGCGCGGTGCGGAGCCTCCTCGCGGGGCGGCTCCGGCTCCGGGTGGGACGCGGGCACGGGGGCGGTAGCAAAGGTCCCTTGCTCCTGCGGTGTGCCGTCGACCTGCGTGATCTCGGAGTCCGACGGCGGAGGCACGTTCGGCTCCGCGTCGTGCGTGAGGAGAGGCAGCGCGCCCGCGTCGGCCTGTTCGACCGGCGTGTAGCCGGCGGTCGTCTCTTCCTCGGGCGGCGCGTACGGCTGGTCCTCGTCCTGCCGGGCGTAAGCGTCCTGAACTTCCTCGTGAGGAGGGGGTTCGTAGGCGTCGACCTGCGCAGGCCGTGCGTACGTGGTGGCCTCCGGGTCGGCGACCGAAGGCGCCGGCTCGGCGCGCTGGTGCGGTTCCTCGTCCTGCCGGGCTTCGTCGGTGTAGGCGTCCTGCTCGGACTCGTGGAACTGCGCCTCTTCGTGCGGGTAGTGCTCGCCGTAGCCGTCTTCGTACTGCTGCTCGGCGGCGGCTTCGTGGAAGTCCTGCGCCTGGTAGTCCTGGGTGTCGTAGTCCTCTTCGTACCGCTGGGCCTGCTCGGCCTGGTCCGGGACGGTGGTCTCGGCCGCGGGCACCGCCGCGGCAGCCGCGACCGGTGCCGCGGCGGCAGCGGCGGTCGCCGCGGCATCCGGGCCTTGCTGGTGCGGTGGCGGGACGGGCGGCCGGTCGGCCTGGTTCGGGCCGGGACCGCCCGCGAGACCGTTCGGACCGGGGCCGCCAGGGCCGCCCGCGAGACCGTTCGGGCCGGGCTGGGCGGGAGCGCCCGGGGCCTGCGGAGACGCTGGGCTGTTCTGGGCTGGACCCTGCGGAGGCGGTCCGGCAGGACCACCAGGCCCGCCGGGACCACCGGGGCCACCAGGACCACCAGGACCACCAGGACCACCAGGGCCGCTGGGGCCACCAGGGCCGCTGGGGCCACCAGGACCACCGTTGGGCCCGCCGGGACCCCCGGGGCCGCCCGGGCCGTTGGGCCGCTGTTGCGGCGGCTGATTCCCCCGTGTGAGGTACCCGGCCGCGGCCTGCCGCGTCGGCTCGTCGACCTCCGGCTGGGTGAAACCGTTCTGCCGGACATGCTCGATCAGGTCGAGTTCGGGGGAAACGCCGTACTCACGCAGGTAGAAGTTGACGGCGGCGGGCCAGATCCACAGGCCGTCGCTGTGGAAGGCGACCGGGACGGTGGCCTCGGGGGTCTGCGCGAGGCGGTCGATGTCGTAGCCGCGCTCGGGGACCACCAGCGGCGCGTGGTCGAGGTATTCGAGCAGCCTGTCCTGCTCCTCGATCTCCAGATCGGGCCGGTTGATCACCGGGCGCCCGGCCGGGCCGATGGTGTCGAAGATGCGGGCGATGCGGAAATGTGGTCCTGGCTGCTCGGGGCCGAGCCCGGACATGCGCCGGATCAGCCACTCGGGCACGTTCTCCTCGGAGCGAGGGAACATGCGCAGTTCGTCGGAGAGCGCCTGAGGAGGCGGCGCGAGGCGCCACGTCGGCTCGTCGCGGTTGTACTCGAGGTTGTAGCTGGACGGGTGGTCGAGCTGGTAACGGGCGTTGAACCAGGTGCCGCGGCCGTCGCGGTACATCCCGGCACGCAGTCTGCCGAACAGCGTCGCGATGTCGTGGGTCGCGACCCACTCGTGCACGGTGCCGTCCTCGGTGATGATCTCGCCGGTCATCTCGTGGTACCTGCCGACGGCTCGGTACTCGGCGGTCACCTTTCGCCAATCACGCGGCGCGGCCCGCAGCAGGGCGAGGCCGATCTGTTTGACCAGGGTGTCCTGCTCGGTCGCGTTCAGCTGAGTCGTCGGTTGTGCCACGGTCACATTTTGACCGTATCCGCGCCCATGTGCACCCCGCATGTGGGTTTTGCCGCTCTTCGCGGTGAGGAAGACGCCCTGACCTGGTGTCCGGTAACTCACCCGGGATACTGACAGCGTGAACCGACTTGCCCGCGAGACCGTGAAGGACGAGGACTGATGACGGTGGCCGGACAGCGGCGTGACCGTGGGGCACTGCTCCATCACCTGCCGTTCCTGCTGGTGATGCTGGTGGTGGCCGTCGCGGCCCTGCGGATCGGCCAGTACCACTGGCGGCAGGGCACCGGGCTGATCGGCGGTGCGCTGATGCTCGCGGGCCTGCTGAGGGCGGTCCTGTCGGACGCGAAGGCGGGGCTGCTGGCGATCCGGGGCAAGCCGGTCGACGTCCTGACTTATGGCGCGCTTTCTGTCTTGATCCTTTTCATCGCCTTCACGATCACCGGCGGCCCCCTGTCCTGAAGTACATGAAGGCCCCCTTCCTGTACCTAGGCGCAAGGAAGGGGGCCTTTCTGTACTTGGCTCAGGAGGCCATGGCCGGGGTGAGGCGGGCCTCGCGGCGGTCGAGGCCGCCGGACACGACGGCCAGCGAGAGCCCCAGCACCGCCAGCGACGCGCCGACCCAGTTGGGCGCGACCAGGCCGAGCCCGCCCGCGATCACCAGGCCGCCGAGGTAGGCGCCGATCGAGTTCGCGATGTTGAACGCCGACTGCACCGCGGCGGAGACCAGCGACGGCGTCCCGCCCGCCTTCTCCATGATCCGGGCCTGCATCATCGGGCCGATCATGAAGCCGGCGAGGCCGACGAAGAAGATCGTCACCGCGGCGCCGACCTTCCCGTTCGCGGTGAAGGTGAAGATCGCCAGCACCGAGGCGAGGCCGATCAGGGAGACGTACAGGCTCGGCATCAGTGCCTTGTCGGCGAGCCTGCCGCCGAGGTAGTTGCCGATCGTCATGCCGATCCCGGCCAGCGAGAGCAGCAGGGTGACGTCGGACGGCGAGTAGCCGGTGACGTCGGTCAGCATCGGCGCGATGTAGGACAGGCAGGCGAACACGCCGCCGAGGCCGAAGGTGACGATCGCGAGTGCGAGCCACACCTGCGGGCGGCGGAAGGCACCCAGTTCGCCGCGCAACGACGGCTCGACGGGTTTGCCCTGGTGGGGGACCAGTTTCGCGATCGCGGCCATGGCGATCAGGCCGATCACGGCGACGACGCCGAAGGTCGCGCGCCAGCCGACCTGCTGACCGAGCAGCGTCCCGAGTGGCACGCCGACGACGTTGGCGAGAGTCAGGCCCATGAACATCATCGAGACGGCCTTCGCACGCTCGCCCGGCTTGGCCAGGCTGGACGCGACGACCGCGCCGGCGCCGAAGAACGCGCCGTGCGGAAGGCCGGCGAGGAAGCGGAAGGCGACGCCGAACTCCTGGTTCGGCGACAGGGCGAAGAGGACGTTGCCGACCGTGAACAGCCCCATCATCGCCAGCAGCATGGTCTTGCGCGGCAGCCGGACGGCGGCCGCGGTGAGCAGCGGGGCGCCGACCACGACGCCGAGGGCGTAGCCGGAGATGAGGTAGCCGGCGGACGGGATCGACACGCCGAAATCCTTGGCGGCTTCGGGCAGCACGCCCATCATGACGAACTCGGTGGTCCCGATGCCGAAGGCACCGATGGCGAGCGCGAGCAGCGCGACGGGCACGGCTCTCCTTTCAGGGGCATCCTGGGTAAACGATTACTCGCCCACCGTCGCGGATGGGCACCTGAATCGATTTAGGTCCCGGACAGAAAAGAAGACAGCGCGTTCGGCCCCGACGTCGACGAGCTGCCTTGTGTCCAGTTCAACGGATCAAGGGCGCCTTTGTCATCCCGGTTTCGGGTGAGGCTGCCCACCCTCAGCGGCGGGCCGCGAGCACTCCCTGGAGGAGGCCCGGGAAGAGCTCGTCGAGATCGTTGCGGCGCAAAGAGTTGTAGCGCGTCGTGCCCTGCTGGCGGCCGATGATGACGCCCGCCTCGCGCAGAGTGCGCAGGTGATGGGTGAGTGTGGACTTGGTCACGGCGACGTCGAATCCGCTGCACGAGATCTCGGTGCCGGGGCCGGCCAGCTGGCGGACCATGTCGAGCCGTACCGGATCCGCGAGCGCGGCGAGGACGGCCTCGATCCGGATCTCGTCCTGCCCGGGGTAGACGTACTGCTGCGTCGCGGCCATGGGGTCATAGTACGACGCCCCTCGAACTTTTGGTGAGTTCGTAGTACGGTCACCATCGAACTACGACAACCATCGAACAACGACCCCCCACGCGCCTTTAGCGGGCTAATCGCGCTCCGGCGCCGCCCGGGCACCCGCGGCACCGACCTGCGTTTAGCGGGCTAATCGCGCTCTGTCGGCCACCTGGGCGACCAGGCCCCTGACGTGCGTTCAGCGGGCTAATCGCGCTCTGGGCCGGCTGCGGGAAGTGGCGTTAAAAGGGGTCTGGAGCTGGGGAGTAATGACTTTCGCGCCACCTAGGACATCGGTGCTGGCACTCGGCACCTTCGCGGTCGGCACCAGTGGGTACGTCGTCGCCGGGCTGCTGCCCGCGCTGACCGGCGAGCTCGGGGTCTCCGAGACGGCCGCCGCCCAGCTGGTCACCGCCTTCGCCATCGCCTACGCGATTGGCTCACCGCTGTTCGCCGCGGTCACCGGCCGCTGGGAGCGCCGCACGCTCCTGGTCGCCGCCCTCGTCGTCACCGCCCTCGGCAACGCCCTCGCCGCCCTCGCACCCGGCTACGTGACCCTGCTGCTGGCACGCGTCGTCACCGCGATCGGCGCGGCCGTGTTCACCCCGGCGGCCAGCGCCGTCGCCGCCGAACTCACCACGCCCGAACGCCGGGGCCGCGCGGTCGCGCTCGTTTTCGGCGGGCTGACCATTGCGACGATCCTTGGCGTCCCGCTCGGCAGTGTCCTTTCGCAGAGCGTCGGCTACCAGGCCGTCTTCGCGCTTGTCGCGGCCTTCTCGCTTCTGGGTGCCTTCGCCGTCCGGCTGGTCCTTCCCGCCGTTCCGGCGCCACCCCCGGTCCGCCTGGCCGAACGGTTCACCGTCGCCAAGGACCCGCGTGTCCTCGCCATGCTCGGCGCGACCGTCCTCGGCTGCCTCGCCGCCTTCTCCGTCTACACCTTCATCTCGCCGGTCCTGTCGGCCACGGCCGGCGTCCACGGCACGACGGTGAGCCTGCTGCTGTTCGTCTACGGCGCGGGCGGCGCGCTCGGCAACGTCCTCGGCGGCCGCGCGACCGACCGCTGGGGCGCCCGGGGCCCGTTGCTCGTCGTGTTCGCCGGCATCACCGTGGTGCTCGCGCTGCTGCCGCTGGTGGCGACCAGCGTCATGGGCGCGGCCGTCGTCCTCTTCCTCTGGGGACTGGCCACCTGGTCGATCAACCCGCCGATCCAGCACCGGCTGATCGAGCTGTCCCCGCGAAACGCCGGACTGGTCCTCTCGCTCAACGCGTCCGCGATCTACCTCGGCGTCGGCCTCTCCGGCCTTGTCGGGGGAGCGGTGCTCAGCGGCGGCGGGCCACTCCTGCTGCCCGAGATCGCGGCGGTGCTGACCGCGGCGGGCGCGGCCGTGGTCGTGATCGGCTGGCGTGCCCGCGTGCGGCAGCCTGCCCCGGCCGAGTGAAGAAGGAAGTCCCACTCCTGCTGGGGACATCCCGGTTTCCGTGGGTACCGGAGGCGCCACGGCGTGGAAACTGCCGCAACCATCGCCGATAGGCTGCCCGGATGACTGACGTACTCGATGTGGTGGCCGGGAAAAGCGGGGAACTGGTGCTTCGCCAGGCCGGTGACGATTTCGAGGTCATCGCGAACGGCGTCTTCCTGATGGACACCCGCAACGGCGAATCGGAGCGGCTGCTGGTTTCGGTGGCGGCGGATCTGGTGCCGGGCAAGGCACGGATGCTCATCGGCGGCCTCGGCGTCGGCTACTCGCTGCGTGCCGCGCTGGACCACCCCGGCGTCGGCGACGTCGTGGTCGTCGAGCGCGAGCCCGCGGTGATCGGCTGGAACCGGGAGGGCCCGCTCAAGGACGTCCACGGCGACGCCCTCGCCGACGAACGGGTCACCGTCGTCGAGGCCGATCTGGTGAAATGGCTGCACCGGACCGAAGAACGGTTCGACGCGCTGTGTCTCGACATCGACAACGGTCCTGAGTGGACGGTCACCGACGGCAACGCGAAGCTGTACCAGAACGACGGGCTCGACCTGCTCGCCGCGCGGCTGCGGCCGGGCGGGGTGCTCGGGTTCTGGAGCGCCGAGTCGGTGCCGTCGTTCGCGAAGCGGCTGCGTGCGCGGTTCGGTGAGGTGCGTGAGCTGAAGATCCCCGTGCCGCAAGGGGAACCGGACGTGCTGTGGTTCGCGCGGAGGTAGCGGACGCCGCACGCGTCATCGCCCGGCAGGCTGAAATGATCGCCGCATGGAGATCACGACCTGGCACCTCGAACAGACGTCGCCGGACGACCTGAGCGCGGCGAAACCGCCCGCCGTCGCGGTCAGTGTCACGCGTGCCGAGCTGGTCAGCCCGGAGCTGAACCGGTACCTCTACACCGCGGTCGGCGGCGACTGGTTCTGGATCGACCGGCTGAGCTGGACGTGGCGTCAGTGGACCGAGTGGCTGGAGAGGTCGGGCGTCGAGACCTGGGTCGCGTACGCGCAGGGGACGCCGTGCGGCTACTTCGAACTCGACGGCAGCGAAGACGGCGAAGTAGAACTGGCGTACTTCGGCCTGATGCCGTCGTTCGTCGGGAAGGGCCTCGGCGGCCACCTGCTCACCGTCGCGCTGAGGCAGGCGTGGACGCTCGCGGAGCGTTGGCCCGGCAAGACGCCGACGCGCCGCGTGACCGTCCACACCTGCACCACCGACGGCCCGGCCGCGCTCAGGAACTACCGAGCGCGCGGCTTCCGCCTGTTCCGCACTGACGTCGAGCAGGCCGAACTGCCCGCCGAGACGCCGGGACCGTGGCCGGGAGCGGCGAAGTAGCTACTTGGCCGCGGCCTTCGCCGCCTTCTTGAACGCACGGACCTCGCCGAGCGTCTTCGTGTCGACGACGTCGGCGATCGAACGCCGCGAGCCGCGGTCGCCGTACGAACCGGCGGCCGCGCGCCAGCCCTTGGGCTGTACGCCGAGCTGCTTGCCGAGCAGTGCCAGGAAGATCGCGGCCTTCTGGTCGCCGTAACCGGGCAGCGCCTTGAGCCGCTTGAGGACTTCGGGGCCGTCGGGTTTGGGCCGCCCGGCGGTCCAGATCCCGGCGGCGTCACCGTCGTAGTGGTCGACGACGTGCTCCGCGAGATCCTTCACCCGCCGGGCCATCGAACCGCCGTAACGGTGGATCGCGGGCGGGACCACGCAGAGTTCGACGAAGGTCTCGGTGTCCATCGCGTGGATCTTCTTGAGGTCGAAACCGTCCATCCGGTCCGCGATCTTCTGCGGGCCACGGAACGCGTGTTCCATCGGGAACTGCTGGTCGAGGAGCATCCCGACGAGCAGCGCGAACGGGTCTTCGGTCAGCAGCCGGTCCGCTTCCTCGTCTCCGACCAGGTGCAATGCGCGCGTCATGCGCCCAGGATCTCACGACCGGCCCGATCCGCGCGTCTTCATCCGTGTGGGTCCACGAGGAGGTCGGCGGCCGCGGCGGTGACGGCCTCCGAAACCGCCGCCAGCGCGGGCGAATCGAGTTTCCACTGCTGCCAGAACAGCGGTACGTCGATCGGGTGATCCGGGTCGAGGCAGACGAAGTGCCCGTCACGCAGCCGGTCGCCGATCTGCGCGAGCGGCACCATGCCCCAGCCCATCCCCGCCGCGACGGCGTCGAAGAACCCTTCGGACGACGGGACGTAGTGCCGCAGCGAGCTCGCGATCGTGCCGCGCTCGCGGGCGAAGCGGTCTTGAAGGTCGTCACGGCGGTCGAAGACGACGACGGGTGCTTCGGCAAGGTCGAGATCCGTACCGAGGCGAGGGTTGACGACGGCCAGGTACCGCATGTGCCCGAGCCGGTGCGCCGAACAGCCCGCGACCGGATCCGGCGACGACGTCACGGCCGCCATCACCAGGCCCTCCCGCAGCAGGGTCGTGGTGTGGTCCTGGTCCTCGCGATGCAGTTCGAAGCAGATCTTCTGCTCCGGCGGCACCCGCGTGAGCGCGGGAAGAAACCACGTCGCCAGCGAGTCGGCGTTCACCGCGATCGGCAGCCGGACCGGTTCTTCGCCGGCGGTCAGGCCGAGTTCGGCCCGGGTGTCGGCCTCCAGCAGCGCCAACTGACGGCCGAAGCGCACGACGGCCTGCCCGGACTCGGTCAGCCGCACTGGTTTCGTGCGGATCAGCAGGACCCGGCCGGTGCGTTGTTCGAGTGCCTTGACGCGCTGGCTGATCGCCGACGGCGTCACGTGCAGGGCCGAGGCGGCCGCGTCGAACGTGCCTTCGTCGGCGACGGCCAGCAGCGTGCGGACCAGATCGAGCGGCAGATCGGTCATCATGAGCGCTAATGTTACGTAAGAATCTTTAGCTGTACTGTTGATGGCCGAGTTCGTAGTGTTTTCCGTATGGAAGACGTCCTGTTCAGCGCGGCCGCCGGTTTCGGCGCCACCATGGCCCTCATCGTCGCGATCGGCGCGCAGAACGCCTTCGTCCTGCGCCAGGGCATCCGCCGGGAAGCGGTGCTCGTGGTGGTGCTGATCTGCATTGTCTCGGACGCCATCCTGGTCAGCCTCGGTGTCGGCGGAGTCGGCGCGTTGGTGGGGACATCACCCGAAGCGCTGACCATCGCCGCGTTGGTCGGCGGTGCCTTCCTGCTCTGCTACGGCGCTTTCGCCGCGCGGAGGGCCTTCAAACCGGCGGCGCTGGAAACCGGTGGCCCGGAGACCGGCGGATCACTGCGCCGCATCGTGTTGACGACCCTGGCCATCACCTGGCTCAACCCGCACGTCTACCTGGACACCCTGCTCCTGCTCGGCGCGATCGCCGCCGGGCACGGTGGCGGCCGGTGGGCGTTCGGCGCCGGTGCGATTTCGGCCAGCGTGACCTGGTTCCTGGCGCTCGGGTTCGGCGCGCGCCTGCTCAGCGGGTTCTTCCGCAAACCGTCGTCGTGGCGGGTGCTGGACGGCCTGGTCGCCGCGACGATGATCGCCCTCGGCGTGACGCTGGTGGCGAGCGCCTGATCACGGAAGCCGGGCCAGGTCTTCGGCGCTGAGCACGAGATCGGCCGCGGCCGCCGAATCGCGGATCGTCGCCGGCCTCGTCGAACCGGGGATCGCGACCACCGAAGGCGACTTCGCGAGCAGCCACGCCAGGCATACTTGCTGCGGGCTGATCCCAAGTTCTTCCGCGACAGCGTGGAACGTCGCGGCTCCAGCGATACCGCCGAGCGGGCCCCACGGAAGGTAGGCGAGCCCGAGTTCCGTGCACAACGCCAGTTCCGGTTCGTGCGCCAGGTGGGCGGGCGAATGCTCGTTCTGCACCGAAACCAGCTTCTCACCGAGGATTTCGCGTGCCTCCAATATTTGCGCACTGGACACATTGGACACTCCGGCGAGCCGGATCTTGCCTTCGTCGGCCAGCTCTTTGATGGCACCGACGGATTCCGCCCACGGCACGTTCTCGTCGGGCTTGTGCAACTGGTACAGCCCGATCGCGTCGACACCGAGCCGCTTCAGTGAGCCTTCGCAGGCGTTCTTGAGGTGCGAGGGCGTCCCGGTCACGGTCCACGAGCCGTCACCGGGCCTGCCACGGCCGCCCTTCGTCGCGACGAGCACCGCGTCGGTACCGCCGCCGTAGGTGGCCAGCGCGTCGGCGATCAAGGCTTCGTTGTGGCCGGTTTCGCCCGCGTGCCAGTGATACGAGTCGGCCGTGTCGATCAGGGTGACCCCGGCGTCCAGCGCGGCGTGGATCGTGGCGACGGCGCGGTCGTGGTCCGGACGGCCCTCGATCGACAGCGGCATCCCGCCCAGGCCGATCGCGCTGACCTCGATGTCCCCGATGCTGCGGTAACGCATGCTCTTAAGCCTTCCGGATTTCTTCGACGGCTTCGCCGAGCCAGTCGGTGGTGGTGGAGAAGGAAAAACCGAGCCCGGTCGCGCGCGAAGTGTCCAAGACGGCGTACCGATCGAAGGAGTACGGCGACGCGTCCCGTTCGACGATCCGGAACCGGGGTTCGAGCGCGACGGCGCGAGCGATGTCCATCGCGGACAGTGCGCCATGCGATCCGGCGTTGACCGGACCGGTGAAGTCCTCGGTCGTGGTCCAGGCGAGAAAGTCCGCGATCTCACGCTGATGGATGAAGGTCGTCGGCCGGGGTTCCGCGTGGACGTCGACGGCGTCACCCGCGTCCAGCCGTTCGACGTAATGCCGCAGCCGCCCGGTGAAATCGCCGCCGCCGAGGACGTGCGCGACCCGCACCGACGCGAACGGCACGTCTCCGTCAGCGAAGACGGCCTCGGCCTGGCGCTTGCCGTCGCCGTAGTGGGCTTCGAGGAAGTCCGTGTCGTGCCAAGGAAGTCCGAAGTCGACAGGGGACGCGGCGACCAGTGATTCGGTCATCGGGACGTCCGTCCGGATCTGGTCGTAGACCTCGATCGTGGATGTCATCACGTACCGGGCGGTCCGGAGCACACGTCGCGCGATCGCGGCTTGGACCGGGGTGTAGCAGACCTGGTCGAGCACGACGTCGAAGGAACGGGAACCCAGCGCGGCCGCGAGCCCGGCTTCGTCGTCACGGTCCGCGATCAGATGGGCGACCCCGGACGGCGCCGGCGTCGACCCGCGGTTGAGCACGGTGACGTCCAGCCCGGCGTCGCGCAGTCGCTCGACCACCCCGCGGCCGAAGTACCGGCTCCCGCCGAGAACGAGCACTTTCTTCATGCCGACAAGTGTTACGGTGGCGATCCGGGTGCTTGAAGGGGAGACCATGGGTGAATCGGCGGGATCGCTGAAAGAACAACGGCAAAATCGCGATTCGACTGAAAGCTCACTGGACGTGATCGACCGGCAGCTCCTTGAACTTCTCCAGGAGGAAGGCCGCATCACCCTGAGCGAACTCGGCCGCCGCGTTTCGCTGAGCCCGGCGGCCGTCGGCGAGCGCGTCAAACGACTCGAAGCCGACGGCACGATCACCGGCTACGCGGCGCTCGTCACGCCGTCGGGGGTCGGCCTCGGGCTGCGGGCGTTCGTGCGGATGGCGCCGCACAGCGGGTTCACCATCCGGCATCCGCGCACGCGGAAGATCATGGACCGCCCCGAAATCCTCGAACTGCACCATGTGGTCGGGGAGGACTGCTGGATCCTCAAGATCGCCGTCCGCGACACCACGCATCTGGAGGATCTGCTCGAAGACCTTTCCGCGCTGGGCTCCACCACGACGTCGATCGTCATGTCCAGCCCAATCGAACGGCGAGTGTTGCTGCCCTTGTGATCGTTCACAAGAAGTCGCGCGGAAGTCTGAGCTTTGTCCCGGTTCTGCCCGGTCGGTTGTGACGCATGATGACTCGATCACATACTGACGAGTAACCGGAGGCAGGGATGCGGGCTCGGGTCACCAACGGCGGTGCCACGAAGACCACGAAAACCAGGAAGACGAGAAAGATCCTCACCACGTTCGTCGCGGCCTTGACGTTCACGATCGCCGCCCCGGCGGTGGCGAGCGCGGCGCCGTCGAGCGGCTGGAACGACTGGTCATGTGCACCAGGCACGCGTCATCCCGAGCCCGTCGTGCTGGTGCACGGCCTCGGCGCCAACGCGACGACCAACTGGTTTTATCACGCGCCGAAGCTCAAGGACGCCGGTTACTGCGTGTACTCGCTGACCTATGGCGCTACCGTCCTGGATGGACAGTTGTTCGGCGGGCTCCGTTCCATGCGGAAGAGTGCCGCCGAACTCGGCGCGTTCGTCGACCGCGTACGGAAGAGCACCGGCGCGGACAAGGTCGACATCGTCGGGCACTCCGAAGGCACGACGATGCCCGCGTACTACCTCAAGTACGAGGGCGGCGCGGAGAAGGTGAAGCAGTTCGTCGGCTTCGGGTCGAACTTCAAGGGCACCTCGCTCAACGGGCTTTCCGGACTGGCCAAGGCCGTCCTGTCGATCCCCGGCCTCGACCTGCTCGCCGACGGTGTCTGCGGGGCGTGCCGCGAATACCTCGCGCCGTCGGACTTCCTCGACGACCTCGCCAGGGGCGGCGTGGCCGTGCCGGGGCCGACGTACACGAGCATCGTCAGCCGCTACGACCGCGTGGTGACGCCGTACACCAGTGGTGTCCTCGGCGAACCGGGTACGACCGACATCGTGCTGCAGGACAAGTGCGGTGCGGACGCGTCCGGGCACCTGAGCCAGGCGATCGACCCGAACGTGACGAGCCTGATCCTCAAGGCACTCGATCCGAAGCACGCGCCCGCGCCGAAGTGCGTGCCGTTCGTCGCGCCGCTGTAAGGACTACAGGCCGGGTTTGGTCGCGTGCACCACGAACACCGACCGGACCCGGCCACCGTCCTCGACGTCCAGCCGCTTCACCGTCACCTCGGTGAAGCCCGCTTCGGAGGCGAGCCCTGCCGCGTCGTCCTCGGTTTCCGGGAGCTTCAGATCAGTGGGGACGATCGCGGCGAAGGCCTCGGACGGCCGGAACGTTGCCGCCGGCGGCAGGCTGAAGCCCGCCCGGCCGCCGGGACGCAGCGCCCGCAGCCAGTCGCGGAGCGCGGCCGCGCCGAGGAAGTGCAGCGAGGACGCGCACAGCACGGCGTCGGCGCCTTCGTCCTCCATCGGCGACGGCACCGCGGAAGCGACCTGCCAGGTGATGAGGTTCGCGGGATCCTGCGTCGCGGCCTTCGCTTCCGCCCGCGCGATCATGCCCGGCGAGATGTCGATCGCGAGCACTTCGCCCGGCTTCAGCCGTAGTACCGCGAAGGCCGCGACGCCGGTTCCGGTCGCGACGTCGAGAACGTGTTCGGGCGCCGTGCAGGCGAGGCCGTCGACGAGCGCGTCGGCGACGAGGCCGTGGAAGGTGTCCTCGTCGTAGTGTGCGGCGACGCCGTCGAACAAGCTTGCCGCGATCTCCTCGCTCATGACGGCGACCCTGTCGGGCAGCCGCCGTCGCCCGGCGAAACCGAGGTCGGCGCGGTGATACCAGCCCAGTTCCGGGTCACCTTCGAGCCAGCAGAGCAGGACGTCGGCGCCGTCGAGTTCGGCGGGAAAATCGATCAGGAGCGGGGCGAACCCCTTCAGCTCCGCACCCGTCCGCTGGACGGTGGTCATCAGGTCGTCCAGCCGGGCCTGCGCGGCCTTCCACTCCGGCATCCCGCCGAGCGCGGTCTCACGGCCACCCGGGCGCAGCGACGCGGCGAGCTCGGCCGCGTCGGCACGCAGGCGGACGAGGTCGTCGAGCACGGGGCGTAGCCGGGCGAGTTCGGCGCGGGCTTCGGGAACGGTGAACAAACCCATACGCCGATGGTCCCAGCCCGGTCAGCGGCGCTTTCGGGCGAGTCTCGACGCGAGGCCCGCGCCGATCAGGAGGAAGCCCGTCCCGAGCAAGCCGCCGATGAAGAGCCAGCTCGTGACGCCGTAGGTGACGTCGTTCTTCGGGAGGTATTTCACCAGCTGGAAGCCCCATTGCGGGACCGCGACGGTGGCGACGCCGGGTACGACGCCCCAGACGAGGCCGCCGAGGATCGGGCCGGTCGCCGAGACCGCGCCGAGCAGCCCGACCGCCAGCAGCAGGATCCCGCCGCCGACGAGCAGGCCGATGCTGAAGACGTCACGCTGGGTGCTGAGCGTTGCCTGGACGAGCATCTGCTGCCGCAGGCCGCCCCAGGCCAGCAAGCCGAGGGCGACCGGGGTCAGGATCAGGCCGCCGGCGCCACTGAGCACGCGTCGCACGCCCCGGCCCGTACGGCTGTCTTCGGCGCCCACGTCGTCGTCGAAGGGCTCGTACGGTTCGTACGACTCGACGTCCTCGTAGGGCCTGCGGGGGTCCTTGTAAGGCTGCTGGTCGTACTCGCCGTACTCTTGGTAGTCCTCGTCGTCGTACTCCGCGACGTGCCGGTGCGCAGACATGGGCCGTCACCTCCCTTAACGGACTACGGCTGCCGGCCCCCTTCGGTTCACATCGATCTCGCCCGGAGCGCGTTTAGCCCGCTAAACGCAGGTCGGCGGGGGTCTGGTGCCCGGTGGCCGGAGCGCGTTTAGCGGGCTAAACGCGCTCTGAGCGGCGCCGCGCGATGGTCCCGGCCAGGCCGGCCCCGATGAGCAGGAACCCGCTCCCGATCAGGGCGCCCATGACCAGCCAGGTCACCAGGCCGACGCCGAGTTCCCGCCCGCCGACGTCGTACATGGCGCTCAGGAAATCCTGCGGGCCCAAGAAGACCGTCAGGCCCGGCAGCACACCCCAGAGCAGCCCGCCGAGCGCCGGCCCGATCCCGGAAAGCGCGCCGAGGAGCGCGACGCCGAGCAAGAGAAGGCCGCCCGCGATCAGCAGGATCAGGCCGAGGGGGTCTTCGCCGACGGTGAAGCCCTGCGAGAACAGGCGCTGCAGCCGCGTGCCGCCGTAGATCACCATGCCGAGCGCGACCGGCGTGAGCAGGACCCCGCCGAGCGCGCTGAGCACCCGGGGCACGGCCCGGCTGGGTTGCCTTGGCTGGACGTAAGGCTCCGGTGCGTGCGGCTGCTCATAGGGCGGTACCGCGTAGGGGTTGGTGGACATGGGGACCGCCCTTTCCGGTGGCGTCAGAAGCGTGCGGTTCGATGATGTCGCGGTAACCGGGTGTCCCGTGACGGCCGGATGGCCGTCGTACGACCGGGTGACGTCGGACACATCCGCCTCGTGGAGACTTGATACCGACCACTACTGGAACCATCCAGGTCCCTTAAGCAGTACGCTTGTACCGCTACCGGAGACTGAAGAAGAACGCGAAGATCCGCGGAAGGAGCACCGCCGCTCATGGCCAAGATCAAGGTCCAGGGCACCGTCGTCGAGCTCGACGGCGATGAGATGACCCGCATCATTTGGCAGTTCATCAAGGACAAGCTGGTCCACCCCTACCTGGACCTCAACCTCGAGTACTACGACCTGGGCATCGAGGAGCGGGACCGCACCGACGACCAGATCACCATCGACTCGGCCAACGCCATCAAGAAGCACGGCGTCGGCGTCAAATGCGCCACGATCACGCCGGACGAGGCGCGCGTCGAAGAGTTCGGCCTGAAGAAGATGTGGCTCTCGCCCAACGGCACGATCCGCAACATCCTCGGCGGCGTGATCTTCCGCGAGCCGATCGTCATCCAGAACATCCCGCGCCTGGTGCCCGGCTGGACCAAGCCGATCATCATCGGCCGTCACGCGCACGGTGACCAGTACAAGGCGACCAACTTCAAGGTCCCCGGCCCCGGCACGCTGACCATCAGCTACACCCCGGACGACGGCTCCGCGCCGATGGAGTTCGAGGTCGCGAAGTTCCCCGAGGGCGGCGGCGTCGCCATGGGGATGTACAACTACCGCAAGTCCATCGAGGACTTCGCGCGCGCCTCGCTCCAGTACGGCCTCGACCGTGAGTACCCGGTCTACATGTCGACCAAGAACACCATCCTCAAGGCCTACGACGGCATGTTCAAGGATGTGTTCGAGGAGATCTACCAGGCTGAGTTCAAGGCCGACTTCGACGCCAAGGGCATCTCCTACGAGCACCGCCTGATCGACGACATGGTCGCCGCGGCGATGAAGTGGGAAGGCGGCTACGTCTGGGCCTGCAAGAACTACGACGGTGACGTGCAGTCCGACACGGTCGCGCAGGGCTTCGGCTCGCTGGGCCTGATGACCTCGGTGCTGCGTACGCCGGACGGCAAGACCGTCGAGGCCGAGGCCGCGCACGGCACGGTGACCCGGCATTACCGCCAGCACCAGCAGGGCAAGCCGACCTCGACCAACCCGATCGCGTCCATCTACGCGTGGACCCGTGGCCTCGAGCACCGCGGCAAGCTGGACTCGAACCCGGAGCTGATCGGGTTCGCGAACAAGCTGGAGCAGGTCGTCGTCGAGACCGTCGAGAGCGGCAAGATGACCAAGGACCTCGCGCTGCTGATCAGCAAGGACCAGCCGTTCCAGACCACCGAGGAGTTCCTCGCGACGCTGGACGCCAACCTGGCCAAGAAGATCGCCCAGGGCTGAGCTTCGCTGTAGGTACATGAAGGCCCCCTTCCCCGCGTCAGGCGCGGGAAGGGGGCCTTTCTCGTCCCGCCGCTCGTCCCGCCGCCGGGACATACCACGAGTCCGTGACGGTGGGTAGTACGCGACCGGTGTGGGTTGGCGCCACCGGGTGGTTGGCAATCCTGGATCTGGGCGCCCGCCCCGGCTTCTGTCACTCTGGTCGGAGGAAGAAAACGATTCCCACGTTCGAGGAGCGACCGTCATGGCCATCTCGAAACCGGTTCTGTTCATCGGCGGCGGCCTCGTGCTGATCGTCATCGTCGCCATCTCGGGACAGGACAGGGCATCGAGCGCGTCGAGCCCGACCGGTTGCCAGGTCGTGGTGACCGCGGACGTGCTCAACGCGCGCGACACCCCCGGCGGGCAGAAGATCGTCGGCAAGTACGTCAAGGACGCGAAGATCGACGCGCAGCCGGTGGTCGAGAGCGGCTTCCGCAAGGTCGCCGAGGGCAAGTGGGTCTCCGTCCAGTACGCGCCCCCGGTCGAAGGCTCCAAGTGCGGCCCGTGACCCCCGGAGCGCGTTTAGCCCGCTAAACGCACGTGGGTGCGGTGGCGGGCGGAGCGCGTTTAGCCCGCTAAACGCAGGTCGGTGCGGTGGCGGGCGGATCGCGATTTGCCCGCTAAACGCACGTGGGTGCGGTGGATGGCCGGATCGCGTTTAGCCCGCTAAACGCACGTGGGAGCCCTCCTCGGCGGCCAGCCCCTCGTCCGGCCTCGGCCGCTGAGACGTCGCGGTCGGAGCGTCGACCGTGCAGCGCCGGTAACGGCCGGGTGAAGCCGCGGGGCAAGGAAATCGACAGCGAAGTCGAGCCGACAAACCCGCCGAGGGCGCGTTCCGCACGCCGGATCCCCGCCCGGTCACCGTGTCCGGCGCCTGGCATCTGAAGAGCACCGCGCCGGTACCGAGGTGATCTGCGACGTCACCATCGAGACCCACGGATTCCTGCGGTTGCTGGAGTTCACGATGGGCCCGTCGCTGCGGAAGATCTCGGATCGCTACGAACACGACCTCTCCGCGCGGCTCAACCCCTGACGGTTCTGTCGGACCCTCCGGGTAGCGTGCGAAGAGTGCTGACCGTCTCCACTGTGAATGTCAACGGCCTCCGTGCCGCCGCGAAAAAGGGCTTCGTCGAGTGGCTCGCCTCCACGAAGGCCGACGTCGTCGCCTGCCAGGAGGTCCGGGCCGAGCTGAAGGAGCTCCCGGCCGGTGCCGCCGCGCCCGAGGGCTGGCACGTGGTGCACGCGCCTTCGGTGCAGAAAGGACGCAACGGCGTCATGCTCTTCAGCCGCGCGGAGCCGGAAGAGGTCCGCATCGGCTTCGGCGAACCCGAATTCGAGGACAGCGGCCGGTACGCCGAGATCCACCTGCCGAACGTCGTGGTCGCGAGCCTGTACCTGCCCAGCGGCGACGTCGGCACGCCGCGACAGGACGAGAAGGAGCGCTTCATGGCGGCGTTCCTGCCCTACCTCGTCGACCTGCGTGCCAAGGCAGAGGCCGGCGGCCGTGAAGTGGTCGTCGTCGGCGACTGGAACATCGCCTACGAGAAGACCGATCTGAAGAACTGGCGCGGAAACCAGAAGAGCTCGGGCTTCCTCCCGGAGGAGCGGGAGTGGCTCGGCCGGGTGTTCACCGAGGCCGGATACGTCGATGTGCAGCGAAAACTCGACCCGGAAGGCCCCGGCCCGTACACCTGGTGGTCCTACCGCGGGAAGGCGTTCGACAACGATTCGGGCTGGCGCATCGACTGCCAGATCGCCACACCGGGTCTGGCCGAACGATGCACGTCGATCTTGGTCGAGCGCGCCGAGTCCTACGACCAACGGTGGTCCGACCACGCGCCGGTGACGGCGACGTATTCCGGCTAGCCTGGGCTTGTCATGGAGACGAACGAAGCCAGGCGCGTCGAGGCGACGAACGCCGAGCGCTATCAGATGTCCGGCCAGTACGGGTGGGAGTTCAGCCCGGACGCGCCGAACCTCCTGGAGCGCTGGACGGTGCTGCCATTCAACCAGCGCGGTGACAAGCGGATGGCGTTCGGCGCGCTGAACGGCGCGTACCAGGGGCTGCGCTTCAGCGTCTTCGACTATCACCGCCGTCCGACGGTCACGAGCGTCCACACGCGGTGGACCAACAAGAAGGTCAACGAGCTCGACACGATCTCCATCGACACGGTCTGGGTGGTCACGCTGCCCGCGCCGATGCCGAACTTCCAGATCGTGTCGAGTATCGAATCCGCCTGGGACGTCGAGAAGTATCCCGAGCCCGCCACCGCGGACCGGAAGTTCAACCGCTGGTACAAGCTGATCGACACCGACCCGAACGTCGCGGTCGGCGTGCTCACCCCACAGGTCGCCGGTCTGATGCGGTCGTCGAAGCTGCACACCTGGTCGCTGGTGGGCAATGAACTGGTCTACGTCGAGAACCCGACGTTCGGCCGGACCAAACCGGACGACGTGCTCGCGACACTGGGCAAGCTCGCGCAATTGGTGTCGCAGCTGCCTTTCCACCTCGGCGGCGGTCAGCCGCAAGCACCACCGCCGCCCCAGTATCCGCACCAGGCCCAGTACCCGCAGCAGCCGTACCCGCCGCAAAATCCCGGGTATCCGCAGCAGTATCCGCCCCAGCCGCCGTACGGGCAGCCGCCGCAGCACCCCGGTTACCCGCCGCAGCAGCCTTATCCACCGCAGTACCCGCCGCCCCAGTACCCGCCGCCCGGATATCCACCGCAGGGGTATCCGCCCCCGGGATACCCGCCGCGCGGCTACTGACGGGTCTTCGCCGTCTCCGTCCACACCGGACTCTCGACGAAGTGATTGTCGAACTTTTCCTGGCTGTCCAAGAGATCCTGGACGGTCGCCTTGCCATGCCCGACCTTCTCCAGCAGCCGGAAGTAGTCGAACCGTTCCACGCCGGGAATGAAGACGATCAGCACGTCGGCCGGCGCGTCCACCGCCGCGCGGAAAGCGTGCGTGGTCAGCGGGGGGACGACGAGCATGTCGCCTTCGGAAACAGTGACGATCTCTTCTCCCACCAGGACTTCCAGTTTTCCGCCGAGCATGAAGAACATCTCCGCGGAGCCGGTGTGGTAGTGCGGTGACGCGCCGTCCGCGCCGACGCCCAGTTGCGTTCTCGCGCTGCTCATGACCCCGCCTGTGGTCGAGACGTCGGCGAGCAGCGTGACGAGGGTGGGGGCCGCGCCGACGGTCTCGGCTTCGGCGGCGCGGACGAGGACGGGTTCGCGGGTTTCGATGCGCTGTGTCATGTCCTGATAGTTTCATGGCTGATAGTTCGCTGTCAAACTATCTCCTGTCGAATAGACTGCCGTCGTGAAAGAAGAGAAGAACGCCGACGCGATCGATGCGGTGGTCGGCGCATGGCGGCGGGAACGGCCGGAACTGGACTTGACCGCGATCGGGGTCGCCGGGCGACTTGGCCGCGTAGTCATGCTGACGACGCCGATGGTGGAGGCCGTGTTCGCGAAACACGGGTTGAAACAGGGGGAGTTCGACGTGCTCGCGGCGCTTCGGCGGTCCGGGAAGCCGTACACGCTGATCCCGTCCGAGCTGTCCGCGACGCTGATGATGTCCAGGGCCGGGATGACCAGCCGGATCGACCGGCTCGAGACGGCGGGGCTGGTCGAGCGCGCGCTCGATCCGGAGGACCGGCGCAGTTTCCGGGTCACGCTGACCGAGCGTGGTTTCGAGATCGTCGACGCCGCGATGAGCGAGCACACCGCGAACGTCGCGAAGCTGCTTTCGCCGCTCGGCGAGGACCTCGACGTCCTGGACGCTTCGCTGCGCCGGCTGCTCGGTGCTCTCGAAGGTGAGTGAAGGACCTCCACGTGGACGCAGCGAAAGAGCCCTTCGTCGCATCACATGCGGCGAAGGGCCCTTTCATCTCCTTGGGCGGGTCAGCAGTACAGGTTGCCTCCGGGGTCGACGCCGAGGATGCCGGTGATCTGCTGGTACTTGCTCACGCGGCTCTGCACCTGGCCGGGGTTGCCGCCGTTGCACTCGAGGCTGCCGTTGATGCTGCGGATGGTCTCGCCGAAGCCGCGGTTGTTGACCATCGCGTTGTGCGGGGTCATCGTGCCCGGGCCGTTCTGGGTCATCCAGTACCAGATCCCGGTTTTCCAGGCGACCGCCGCGTCGTTCTGCACCAGCCACGGGTTGGTCAGCAGCGGCAGGCCCAGCGCGTCACCGGCGGCCTTGTAGTTGAAGTTCCAGCTCAGCTGGATCGGGCCCCGTCCGTAGTACGCGGCGTTGCCGGCCGGGCAGCCGTAGGACTGGCTCGTGTCGCAGTAGTGCGGGTAGTTGGCCTGGTTCTGCTCGACGATGTGGACAAGGCCGCCGGTCTCGTGGTCGACGTTCGCCAGGAAGGCCGCGGCCTCCTGCTTCTTGACGGTGTCGCTGCCTGTGCCCGCGAAGGCCGGGTACGCGCTCAGGGCGGTGACCAGGCCGTTGTAGGTGTAGAAGGCGTTCCGGCCCGGGAACATCTGGTTGAACTGGGCTTCGCTGACCACGAAACCGGACGGGTTCTGCGAACCGCCGCCGCAGGTGCCTTGGTCGGCCCATACCTGCGCCGAGCCCGGGGTTTCGTTCTGCGTCCACCATTTCGCGGACCAGTTGTGTCCGTTGTAGGAGGCGGTGTTGCCGCCCCGGTAGACCGAGCCCGCGTTCCACGGTGCCACGCAATCGGCCGCGGAGGCGGACTGGGCCGGGACGACCACGGCGACCGTGGTGGCGGCGAAGGTGGCGGCGACCGCCGCGAGAATACGTCGAAGAGACATCGGTGGCTCCTTCGTACGAGGGGACCATGCAGGGATTGGTCTATACCTTTTAAGGGGTATGGGCAACAGGTATAGACCATTGCGGATAAGAATCCAACTGGTGAAAGTCCGATCGTGCCTGTTCGGCCCTGTGGTGGCATCCGAACGGCCTAAACCCTGTCCGCTTTTGCCGGAAATGAATTCAGCCGGTGCACCTTTGAGGAGAGGGGTGCTCGAAAGATCCCCCCTGTGAGGGGCTAGTCTCGTGCCCCGAGTTGATCAGAACCCACAGGTCTTGACACGCTCGGTAGTTTTTTGACCAGCAACATGGAAATGCTCACTCGTTCGGGTTAGCGTTCCGGTTCAGCAATGTCACGTCACGGGAGGCACTCCGGTGCGGAACCCAGTTCATCTCCTGATGCGGTCGGCTCTGCCTGTCGGCAGGGTCGCGGCGGTCGTCGCGATCCCGGTCGCGCTGCTCATCGCGGGCGCTGCCCCGGCCTCGGCCGCGGAGTCGACCTCGCGCTCGGAGATGGCGTTCGGACTCTTGGGCCCGGTCGGTCTGGTCGCCGTCGCGCTCGGCATCGTCGGTATGGCCTTCGGCGTCTTCCGGCAGCGTCGGAAGACGCGTGCCGCCACCCCCGGCTCGGCCGTCCCTGCCGGCTCTGCCGCTCCCGCGGTCGCCACCGCCCGTGCTGTCGCCGCCCCCGTCCGGCCGCCCGGCCCGGACGTCGCCGCCATGGCCGAAGCAGTCCTCGCCAAGGACGACGCCCTCAGCCGCCCGCGGCGCCCCTGACCTGCACCTCTCGTACGCGCCGACCTGCGTTTAGCCCCCTAATCGCGATCTGGCTCCGGTCGCCCGCAGAGCGCGTTTAGCGGGCTAAACGCGATCCGGCCTCGCGCAGGCATCCCCGCCCGGGGATCGCGTTTAGCCCGCTAAAGGCGCTCTGGCCCGGGTCCCGCCCGGAGCGCGATTAGCCCGCTAAACGCACGTCGGGCGGCGGGAGGGGGCGGGGAAGGCGGAGCGCGATTAGCCCGCTAAACGCGGGTCGTCGGGATTTCTTGGGTAGCGGCACCTAGTCCCGCCCGGATTGTTTAGCCGCCCGCTGATCGCCACGCTCAGGTCCATGACGGTGACGCGGCGTCGCAGCAGGCCAGGGGATCCCTTCCCCCGCGCCCTGGACCGGGCCATCGCGGACAGCGGTCTCGGCCTCGACCGGATCCGCCACCGGCTCGCCCAGCAGGGCGTCCGGGTCAGCATCGCGACCTTGAGCTACTGGCGCACCGGAAGAAGCCGCCCCGAGCGGTGCGACTCGCTGAAGGCGGTCGCGCTGCTGGAGCGGCTTTTCGAACTTCCACACGGTTCCTTGCTGAACCGGCTGGGACCGCGCCGCCCCAGGGGACGGTGGGGCGACGCGGGGGCCGGATCAGACTCCGGTGTTGCTGGTGATCCAGCTGCGGAAGTAGGGGACGTCCACGTAGATCGACGGCCCGGTCGCGCAGGTGCTGCTGTTGTTCCCGGCGCGGCTGGTGGCGCCGACCAGCTGCCAGACACCGTTGACCTGCTTGACCTGCGGGCCGCCCGAGTCGCCGTAGCAGGCGCCCTTGTTCCCGCCGGGGTTGTTGGTGCAGATCTCGCTCGCGCCGCTGATGCCGAGGCACTTGTTGTCGGCGACGATCGAGGTGTTCAGCTCCTGCAAGGTGACCGGGGCACCGCAACCGCCCTGCGGGGCGCAGGTCTGGCCCCAGCCGATGATCCGCGTCGCGGTCCCGACGGCCCCGGACGAAGCGGCGATCGTGACCGGCGCCTGCGACACCGCCGTCGAGAGACGCAGCAGCGCCAGGTCGGCGCTCGGGTGGGCGATCCGCTGGGCCACACGGGCCACGGTGCCGCCGCTGGTGCGGTTCGTGGTCCCGACACGCACCTGGTACGGCGTGCCACAGTGCTTCGCGGTGACCACCCAGGTCGAGCTGATCAGTGAGCCACCACATTGGTGCCCACCGCTGCTCGACTGCTGGGACACCATGAACGGGTAGACCTGGGTCGCGTTGCCGCCGCCGACGATGTTCGGCTGGACGCCGCCGGTGGGCTCGGCCGCGGTAGCGACGCCGGGGAGGGTGAAGACGGCCGCGGCCGCGATGGCCAAGCCCATCAGCAGGGATCGTGCCTTCATCTGGGTTCTCCTTCGGTGTGGCCGGATGATCCGGTGCCTTGAACGCTAGGAATCGGACACCGCGCCCAGAACCGTCGGAAGTATGTGACGTTTAACCGTTTAGACCGTTCGGTCGGGGTGAGGCCGGATGACCCGCCGCGGCGTGGCCTGACAGAATCCGGGCGTGTCCGACGAACTGAAGCGCCCGCGGGTGCTCTCCGGGATCCAGCCGACCGCCGACTCGTTCCACCTGGGCAACTACCTGGGTGCGCTGCGGCAATGGGTGCGGCTGCAGGACACTCACGACACCTTCTACATGGTCGTCGACCTGCACGCGATCACCGTCGAGCAGGACCCGAAGGTGCTGCTGGACCGCACGCGCCGCTCGGCCGCGCAGTTGCTCGCGCTCGGCGTCGACCCGGCACGCAGCGCGCTGTTCGTCCAGAGCCACGTGCCCGAGCACGCTCAGCTCGGCTGGGTACTCGAATGCCAGACCGGGTTCGGCGAAGCCAGCCGGATGACGCAGTTCAAGGACAAGGCCGCGAAGCAGGGCACGGATCGCGCCAGTGTCGGCCTGTTCACCTACCCGGTCCTGCAGGCCGCGGACATCCTGCTGTACCAGGCGAACGAGGTCCCCGTCGGCGAGGACCAGCGGCAGCACCTGGAGCTGACGCGCAACCTCGCGCAGCGGTTCAACAACCGCTACGGCAAGACGTTCACCGTGCCGGAGCCGCATATCGTCAAGGACACGGCGAAGATCTACGACCTGCAGGACCCGACCGCGAAGATGAGCAAGTCCTCGTCGACCGGCAACGGCCTCATCGAGTTGCTCGAAGACCCGAAGAAGTCGGCGAAGAAGGTCCGCTCGGCGGTCACGGACACCGGCCGCGAGATCGTCTTCGACACCGAGAACAAGCCGGGCGTCTCGAACCTGCTGACGATCCTTTCCGCGCTGACCGACCAGCCGGTCGCCGAACTCGAAACCGCCTTCGATGGCAAGGGCTACGGCGATCTGAAGAAGGGCGTCGCCGAGGCGTTCGTCGACTGGGCCACCCCCGTCCAGGCCCGCGTCCAGTCATATCTGGATGACGTCTCCGAACTCGACAAGGCACTCGCCCTCGGTGCGCAACGAGCCAGGGAAGTCGCTTCCGTGACGTTGCGGAACGTCTACGAGAACATCGGATTCCTTCCCCCGGCGGGCTAGGGCGTGTCTGGCTCGCGTTGCGGGCCGTCCGGGGCGTGGTTAGCGTTTCCTGGTGGCGAAAGATGACGGCGCGAAGCCGGAAGAGGACAAGCTGTTACCGCGTTTGAGGCGGAAGTACGGCTGGCTCGATCACCTCATCCGGGCGAACGACGCCTTTACCGAGCGCTACGGCAACCACTACGCCGCGGCCATCACCTACTTCAGTGTGCTTTCGGTGATCCCGATCCTGATGGTCGCCTTCGCGATCATCGGGCTGGTGGTCGCCGGCGATCAGACGGTGCTCAACCAGATCACCGACGGCATCAACAAGTCGGTGCCCGACGGCCTGCGCGACCTGGTCGGCGGCATCGTCGGCGCGGCACTGAAGTCCGGCAGCGGCATCGGGGTGTTCGGCCTGGCGCTCGCGCTGTACTCCGGTGTCGGCTGGATGACGAACCTGCGTGACGCCCTGACCGCCCAGTGGGGCCAGGAAAAGCAGCAGTTGCCGCTGGTTTCGACGACGATCAAGGACCTGCTCTCCCTGGTCGGGCTCGGCCTCGCGCTGGTGGTCTCGTTCGGCCTCACCGCCGCGGGCAGCGGGATCGGGCGGTTCCTGCTCGAACTCGTCGGCCTGGAAAACCAGGGCTGGGCGGTGTTCCTGCTGAAGGTCGCGACGATCCTGCTGGGCTTGTTCGCGAACACCCTGGTCTTCCTGTGGGTCATCGCGAGGCTGCCGCGTGAACATGTCGCGCTGCGCAGCGCGGTCAAGGGCGCGGTGTTCGCCTCGGTCGGGTTCATCGTGCTGCAGCAGGCGGCGACCCTCTACCTCGGCAGCGTCACGAAATCACCGGCGTTCACCTTGTTCGGCCCGGTGATCGGCCTGCTCGTGTTCGCGAACCTCGTCTCGCGATTCCTGCTGTTCGTCACCGCGTGGACGGCGACGGCGAAGGAGAACTTGTCGACCGTCATCGAGCCACCGGCCCCCGTGTCCCTCCACCCGAGGGTGACCGTGCGGCAGGGGCCGGGACTCGGTGCCGTCGGCGGGGCCTTCGCGACCGGCGCGCTTTTGGGCTGGCTCGGCCGTCGGAAGTCCTGACCGGCTTCTGGCTCAGCTCTCGGTGAGCGCCTTCTTGCGCTGATAGCCGATGACGAACGCGGCCACGATGATCAGGAAGACGGCGAGCGTGATGATCCAGCCCGTCGTCCCGAACGGGTCCTCGGCCGCGGCGGCGGCACCGCTGTTCGGCGCGACGCCGGCTTTCGGCGCGGCCTGGCCGGCACCGATGTCCGTGGTCTCCGTCGCCTTGTACTCGATGCGCCCGACCGATTCGGCCTTGGCTTCGCGCAACGCGATTCCGTAGTCCAGCAGCTTCGCGGCCTGATCGGTAACCCGTGTCGGCCGCTGCTCGGCGCGAAGCATCACGACCGCGACCCGGTGGCCGTTCTGGAGCGCACCGCCGACGTAGGTGTGGCGCGCGTCGTCGGTGAAACCGGTCTTCCCGCCGAGGAATCCGGGATAGGAACCGAGAAGTTTGTTGTCGTTATAGACCGGAACCGCCGGTTTTCCGCCGATGGCCGGGATCTCGAAGCTCTTGGTCTTGACCACCTGCGCGAATTCCGGCTGTTTCATCGCGTAGTGGAAGATCAGGCTCAGGTCGTAGGCCGAGGTCGACATGCCGGGCCCGTCGAGGCCGGACGGCGTCGCGGCCCGCGTGTCCGTGGCGCCGATACGGGCGGCCATCGCGTTCATCTTCCCGACGGTGGCGTCGACCCCGCCCAGCGCGGTGGCGAGCGCGTGCGCCACGTCGTTGCCGGAATGCATCAGCAGCCCGTGCAGCAGCTGGTCCACTGTGTACTGACCACCGGCGGCGATGCCGACGCAGGTGCATTCCTGCTCGGCGTCCTCCTTGGTCGGGGTGATGACCTTACGTGGCGGCAGTTCGGTGACCACGACCAGCGCGAGCAGCGTCTTGATCAGCGACGCCGGCCGCTGGCGGGCGTGCGGATCCTTCGCGGCGATGACGTCGCCGGTTTCGAGGTCCTGCAGCACCCACGACGTGGCCGTGGTCCCCTCTGGCGGGTTCAGCGCGCGCGCCGGGAGGACGAGGCCGCATTCGGCCATCCGGTCGCCGCCCACCGGAACGGGCGGGACGGGCAACGGCGCCGGCACGGCTTCACCGGGGCGCGGTTTCTCGGAGGTGTCGACCGGCGGGGGCGGCGTCGACTTGTTCGCGCACGGCTGTGCCTGGGCTGGTGGCTTCGGGGTGGCTGTGGCCACCGGCGTCACCGTGAAGGCGAGCACACCGGAAACGAGGACCATGAGCGACCGGGAGATAGCGCTGTGCACCCGAGCAATGTAGCGTCGCGGCCCCCGCCGCATACTCAGGGGCATGCGCATTTCGCGAGGTACTTCGATGTTCCTGCTGGGTTTCGGCGTGTGGTCGTGGATCATCTGGATCACTTTCGCCAAGAACCTCTGGGACAGTGACCGCGCCTGGGCCGCCGACGGCTCGCCCACCGCCTACTTCATCGTGCACGCGGTGCTGACGGTCGTCTCGTTCGTGCTCGGCACCATCATCGGCCTGATCGGTTTGCGCACGCTTCGTGGCGCCAAGTCACGGAATGCGGAAAAGGCTGACGCCTGATCAGGTTGTCGTCCTTTTGACGGTGGTGGACAGGCTCCGGCTCCCTTACGTTCACACCACCGAATCATGGAGGTTGAATGTCCCGGATCAGACGTCTGCTCGTCCCCGCGCTCGTCGCGGCGGCGGCGGGAAGCGTGCTCGCGGCCCCGTCGGCGAGTGCCGCGCCCGCGCCGCGGTGCGACACCGCGAGCGCGCCGTTCAGCTACGTGGTGCTGTACGACCCGCGTACCCCGGAGCGCAAGGTCGACACCGAGCTGCGCGCCAAGTGCGGCGAGAAGGTGGCGTACTACCCGGAGATCGGGGTCGCGGTCGCGACCTCGCGCAACGCCGACTTCCAGGCGAAGATCGGCGTCTACCGCGCCTACTCGGGCGGACGTGACGTGGCGTTCCCGCCCGCGGCTTCGTCCCGCGCGGCTCGTTCAGCCGTCGTCGACACCAAGGAAAGCGAAGAGACCACCAGCGTCGCCGCCGAAGAGGACCTGTCGGCCCAGCAGTGGGACATGCGGCAGATCCAGGCTCCTGAAGCGAACAAGATCTCCGGTGGCAGCCCCTCGGTGACCGTCGGCGTGCTGGACTCGGGCATCGAACCCACCCA
Source organism: Amycolatopsis sp. NPDC051071 (assembly GCF_040682875.1). Lineage (NCBI taxonomy): Bacteria > Bacillati > Actinomycetota > Actinomycetes > Pseudonocardiales > Pseudonocardiaceae > Amycolatopsis > Amycolatopsis sp. NPDC051071. The sequence goes on from NZ_JBFBBY010000051.1 coordinate 46,322, forward strand.
CCCCGCGCTGAAGAACGCACTGGACCCGAAGGTTTCCGCGGGCTGCAACACCGGCGCGCCGGACACCACGCCCGCCTCCTGGGCGCCGACGAACTCCGACCACGGCACGCACGTCGCCGGCACGATCGCGGGCAAGGACACCGCACGCGGCTTCACCGGCATCGCGCCCGGCGTCAAGCTGGCGTCGGTCAAGGTCGTGAACGACGACGGCCTGATCCTCCCCGAAGCCGCCGTCTGCGGGTTCATGTGGGCCGCGAAGCACCGCTTCCCGGTGACGAACAACAGCTACTACATCGACCCGGGCATGTTCTACTGCTCGAAGGAGCCGGGTGACGCGGCCGCGTACGAGGCCGTCCGCCGCGCGGTGGTCTACTCGACCGGCCGTGGCGTGCTGAACGTCGCCGCCGCCGGCAACAGCGGCTTCGACGTCACGAAGCAGACCACCGACCCGAACCGCCCGCACCCCGTCGACTCGAGCTGCGGCATCCTGCCGAAGGCGATCGAAGGCGTCGTGACGGTCTCGGCCATCGGCTACGCGGGCACGAAGTCGTCCTACAGCAACTTCGGCGCCGGCCAGGTCGAGGTGACCGCCCCCGGCGGCGACCGCGCCCAGCTGCCGCCCACCGGCCAGGGTGCCGGTTGCCCGCTGTCGACGATCTTCAACGGCGCCTACGGCACCAAGTGCGGCACCTCGATGGCGTCCCCGCACGCCGCCGGTGTCGCCGCGCTGCTGGCGTCCCGCTACCGCCACGTTCCGCCGCGGCTGCTGACCTGGCTGCTGGAGCACCAGGCCGACGCGGTCGCTTGCGGCACCGCGGCGCCGGTCTGTGAAGGCCCGGCGAAGGACAACTCGTACTACGGCCACGGCCGCGTCAACGCACTGGACGCGGTGAAGTAGTCCAGTTTCCGAGGAAGCTGAAGTACATGAAGGCCCCCTTCCTTGCGCCTAGCGCAAGGAAGGGGGCCTTCATGTACTTCAGGCGGCGGTCGTGAGGTGAAAGTCGGGTCGAGGCCTG
>NZ_JBFBBY010000052.1:0-47250 GCF_040682875.1 Amycolatopsis sp. NPDC051071
GGCCGGAGCGCGCAGGTGGTCGGCCCGGAGGCAGCCGTCCGCGTCTATGAAGGATTTGGGACGGTGAGTGTCCCAAATCCTTCATAGACAAGGCCGAGACCTCAATAACCCTCATTGCCACTCACCCCAGGCGTCAGGAAAGGGTCTTTCAGGACGAAAAACGTCATGAAAGACCCTTTCCTGACACACACCGAGGGGGCGCGGCGGGGATGACCCGCGCCCCCACCCCCCGCGCCGGGGGTCCGGTTCCTGGCCCGGCGTAGGGGTACCGGGCCAGAAACCGGCGAGCGGGCCGGCCTTCCCTCCCTGGAAGCCGGACCGCCCGGTCTGGGGCTAGGCCGTCGTCGACAACCTGCTCACGCGGTCGAAGACGAGCGGCACCGGGACGGCCGGGGTCACTTCGGCCAGTACGGCGTCGGCGTCCAGGCCCGGTAGATGGATCCAGGCGCTGTCGGCGAAATCCGGGGTGGTGACGCTGATCCGGCCGCAGCGCGCCGGCGGGACCAGCGCGACACTGAAGGGCTCGACCACGTTGCGCCACACCGATTGCGAGACGATCATCCCCGCGCCGAACTTGTCGCCGGTCGGGTCCGTCCGGCACCAGTAGCCGACGGCGTCGTTGAACGTCGAGGCGCACAGCAACCGGGTCAGCGTGATGTACGTGCGGTGGTAGCGGTGGTTGTCCGCCATCGGTCCCATATGGACGGCCACACGTGCTCGCATCGGGACACGGGCGTAGCGGTTGCGGGAACGCAGCAGATGGTCCAGATGGAACACGACCTCGCAGAGCTGCCCGACGGCCCGGTCCGGGTACGCGACCATCAGGCCGTCCCCGGTCTCCCGGAAGTGACGCGCGTCCCCCGGCGCGAGCCCGACCGCGTTGAAGGAGCGGGAAACCAGCGTCTCCATCTCAGTCTTCATCGGGTCGAGCAGGTCATCGCTGGCCTTCGACGAACCCACGATGTCGACGGCGAGCACGGCATGGGTGTGCGCGTTGTAATGACCTGAGGTCAGCACCTGCATCTCTGCGACCCCTCCCCTGAATCGGTGAAAACTGGCGGGCAAGTTGCAGTGTTCCCACTCTTCACCGGAAGTTCTGTTCGGAACCGAACAGAACCTGACCACGCCATGGTCAACGCCAGTGAGCTAAGTCACACCTTTTTCCGTGATCACTCGTAGCGCCTCACGGTCGATCACGGTGATCGCCCGGCGCGAACTGGCCACCACTCCCGCCTTCCGGAGCTTGTCCAGCGCCTGCGCGACCATCGTCCGGCCCATCGGGATGAACTGCGCGAGTTCGTCCTGGCTCAACGGGATCCCGATCCGCCAGCCGGCGGGTGTCCGGATGCCGCAGACCTCGACGAGGTAGTCCAGTCTCGTCGCGACTCGCGCCACGGCCTGCGGTTTCCAGGACTGTGTCCGCTGCCGCTGGGCGAGGACGAACCGGCGCGCGACGCTGACGAGCACCTCCCGCATCGCCGACGGATGGTCCAGCAGGAACCGGTTGAACTCGCTCGCCGCGATCCGCCGGACGTGGACCTCCTCGATGGCGACGACGTCGGCCATCCGGATACCACCGGCGATCACCGCGATCTCGCCGTGCAGATCGCCGGGTACCCCGACGTCGAGGATGACCGTCGCCCCCATCCGGTCGGCGCTGGTCACCTTCACATAGCCGTACCGCAGCAGCATGACGAAGTCGCCGGGCTCACCGGCCCGCATCAGCGCCTGCCTGCTCTCGTAGGTCTGCGGGGTACCCATTTCCAGCAGTCGCGCACGGACGGGTTCGTCCAGCCGCTCCAGGAACGGACGTTCTCTCTCTTCGGCGGCCTCTGGGCCCAAACCCACGAAACACCCTCCCAGGCAGTCGTGAACACCTATCGCGGAGAGTAACCGAATCGACCACCCGATCCGGCGGCGGAACCGTCGTGCGTGGTGAAGATGCCCAGCCGTACCAGCTCTGACCTGATCCACTCGGCCAGTCTGTGCAGCGGTCCGTCTTCGGCCTCGACGAAGTAACTGTCCACGATCTGGTGTCGCCTGTCGGCGTGCTTCGCCGCATACAACAGCGCTGACCGTACCTCTGACACCTTCAGCGGAGCGACCTTTATCCCGGGGGATGGGCGCACTGTGCTTTTGGCGGCCATCACCGCCAGCACAGCCTCCTCCAGGCTGAACCGGTGCTCCACCGGTACGACCACATGTTCCACGCCTTCGACAACCCGGCGCCCGATCAACGGCATGGTGTCAGATCAGCATGACGCACGGCCGTAGTCTGTTCGGCACCGAACACTCAGCGTGGTTCGACCGCCCCGGTGGCGTGTTCGACGTTGTCCTGGAGCAGCTGGAGACGGGGCTCGAGCATCACCGGATCCGGGTTCTCGTCACGTGCGTAGCGTTCCAGCTTCTCGGTGGTCTGCTTCACCGTCACCCGCAGTTCGACGACAGCGGCCGTGTTCTCACTCTTGTGCCTTTCGAGCACCGTGACGGCTCGCTTCAGTGCTGCCGACAGCTCCGTCTCCCAGGGCTTCACCGTTTCGATGGCCGCCAGCGCGCGGCCGAGGTGGTTGAGGTGGTGGTCGAACGCGACCGGTTCCGGCGCGCGGACCTCCCGGACCGCCGACATCCGCTTACCGCTCAACACGAAGTACGCGACTTCGGCGGGAAGCAGCACGGCGAAAGCGGCGGCGGCGCCGAAGAACCACGCCTGCGGATGCGGCACGGTCACCGCGTGACCGAGCAGGGCGGCGATCAGCGCGAGGACTCCGGCGACGGTGTGAAACGCGCGGTTGTCGTGATCGGCCATGTCAGAAGTTACTGAAGACGTTGACGAACATCTTGTCGACGCCCTGCGGATCGACGGCTCGGTAGCTGCGTGCCTTGGACTTCTGCGCGATCTCGTCGAGAAAGCGGCTGTCCGCCTGCGCGCCGTAGGCCATGGTGAAGATCCGGACGGAGTTGTCCAGCCGCTCGGCGTCGACGGCCTTCAGTACCTGCTCCTCCGTGTACTCGCCCTCGGTGTCCTTGCCATCGGTCAGGAACACGACGGCGTTGATGAGGTTCGGGTCGAAACCTTCCCGCATCTTGGCGTTGGCGTCCACCACGGACCTGTAGAGCGCCGTGTCCCCGGTCGGCGTCAGCTTGCCAACCAGGTCGATCATCGGATCGCGCACGTCCTTCACCTTGCCGATCGGAATCTTTTCCTCGGGCGGGCCCGAGGAGAACGTCCACAGCCCGACCTCGTCCTCGGGATGCAGAAGCTTGAGCTGCTCGACGATCGCGGGTTTCAACAAGTCGATGCGGCGCTCGGAGTACGGCTTGTCCTTGCGGTTCTTGTCGAACGGCTCGCTCATCGATCCGGACAGGTCCAGCACCAGCAGGATCCGGCCGCGCCGCTGCGTGTACTCCCAGCCGTCCAGCATCTTCTGGATCTGGTTCCCGGTGGGGACCTCGATGCGACGGGGTTCACCGGTCCTGTCCGCGTACACGTCCTTGGCCAGCTTGTCGTTGCCCTGGCCTTTCGGGTCACGGAAACCGAGTTCGCGGAACCTGTCCTGCTGCGCGGATTCCAGCAGGAACGCGGAGAAGTCCTTGGCCGCGGCACGTTGTTCCGGCGTGGCCTTCGCGGTCGTCAGGAAGGGGTGGTCGATCAGCATCGTCCCCTCCGCCGGATGGACCGCGACGAGCGGCCGCCTCAGGTCGGCGGGCCGGTCCTCCAGCTGCTTCGGATCCCCGGTCGGCGCGCCGTGGTTGTAGAGGTAGACCATCTGCTCCTGCATCGCCATCGCACTGATGTACGGCGTGGGCTTCTTCTTGTCCTCGTCGTACAGCGTCCGCAGGAAGGCCACCGAATCGTCGCTGTAGTAGGCGACCGACGCCTCGACGCCACGGACGAACTTCACGGCCTCGGCAGTGTCGATCTTGCCGTAGTCGCCACCGGTCGCCGCGAAATAAGTCGCGATGGTCGCGGCGAGCCCCGACGTCGACCGGCGTGGATTGTCCTTGCCAAGGGTGAAGTTCCCCCACTGGGCCTTGTCCGCGCCCTTCGAAGCCCAGCCGCCGCTCTGGTTCACTTCGAGGACGTCACGCCAGCCGATGTTCTTTTCCGGCCAGCCCATCGCCTCGGCCATCGGCTTCGGCATCGCGATCACCATCGGGCTCGTCGCGAGCGAGGTCTTCGAACCGGTCTCGACCAGGTCACCTTTGCCGCGCTGGCGCAGCAGATCCAGCCAGAGCGACGAACTCGGCAGCCAGACCTGCGGTTCGGGCTGCCGTTCGTCGATGTCGTTCCAGCCGCCGGCGATGAGGTCGAGCGTCGCGCCGGAGGTCTTCTTGTACGCCTCCACGTTCGCGCACCGGCCGCCGTCGAACGTCCGGCCCGCGGTGTTGTACCGCTCGGCCAGTTCGTGGATCAGGTCGCCCTTCTCCGTGGAGGAACTGGTGACCAGCCGGACGCAGTCGGTCCTGGCCGCGTTCGACGGCGCGGTGACCGTGACCGCGAGCAAGACGATCACGAGTGTCCCGGTGAGCACGCCGAAGGCGAGCGAAAGCCAGCCTGATCTCCGCATTTCCGCCCCCTCGACGTCGTAGCGCGCAAGTGTAGCTACAACGTGGTTCCCGGTTCCGTCTCCCCGGTCACCAGATCGTAGGTTTCGAAACTGAAGCGGGCGAGGGTGCCCACCCAATTCCGATAGACCTGTAGATCATCGAAGGATTCGACGTCTAGCCGCCATTCAGGTGGAAAGGCTTCGGATAACGGTTTCCCGGCGGAAAGCGCCGAGAACGTCGAATGCGCGGCCTGCGGGTCGGCGACCAGCAAGGTCAGCAGGATGAGCACCGCCCGATACGGACCGGCGGCGAACCGCGTCAGTTCCGCGTCGGGAATGCCGATGCGCACAAGCCGGTAGAGATTGACCAGTTTCCGGATCTCCCTGGGGGTGTTCAACCGTTTCCGCAGCACGTGGACGAAATCGCGTTCGACCTCCGTGAGCCGCAACCGGTCCGGGCGCATGTTGTAGAACGTCGGCGGGGCGGTGTCCTTGACGATGACCTCCACCGGTTCGCCGGTTTCCCGGCGCTCGGCGTTTTCCCCGTCGTCCGCCCATTCCTCGTGCTCCGGTGACGCGGGTTCCCGGCCTTCGATCGGCATCAGGACGTCGATCAGTTCGTCCGCGGCCACCCCCATCGGCCGCAACGCGAACACGATCTGGAAGATCTTGTCGAGGTACTCCGTCTGCCGTGCTTCCCCTGCCCCGAACAATTCTTCGTGATGCTGGTCGAGACACCGCCGCAGCCAGCGGGGATCGACGGCCACCACGACGACGAACGCGGGCAGGGCCAGCAGTAAATGCACCGCGGCGAGCACCTCGATCACCTTCGACGGCGGGCAGCGGTCGAGGTCGTCGATGTAGAGCACGATCCGTTCCAGCGGCGGCTCACCCGTGCCGCCCGCCGCCTGCCATTCCTCCCGCGCGGCGAGCAGATCGGCACTCAGCCCGGCGAGGTCTTCCCGGACGCGGGCGAAAACCCCTTGGTAGTCCCCGTATCGGCCCGTCTTGGTCTCTTCGATCAGATCGCCGAGCCGGGTGGCCGCGTCCAGCCGCCGGAGCCGTTCCCCGGTCTCCCGGACCTCGGTCTCGAAGCGCTCCGCCCGTCTGTCCACATCGTACCGCAGCTTGTCCAATGTGGACTTTACCGGTGCGAGGGCCGCTCGCGCGGTGGTGAGCGCCGGGGTCAGCACGGCGCCGAGTGCGACGATCGCCCCCGCAGCGGCGAGGACCGCGTTGTGCCACAACGCCCAGCCAGTGATCACCGCGGCGATGCCGAGCACCCCCAGCACCGCGTAGCCCGCCACGGCGAGCCGCCGCCGCCTTCGTTCGGCACTGTCCACTCCGGACACCAGTAGCCGCCAGCGCCAGGTGAGCGGGGAATCCGCTTTGACCGCGTGGAGACTCGCGAGCCGGGCCCGCAACTCCTCGCGTTCGGCCCGCACTTCCGCGGCGTCGGCGTGCGTCTCGGGGGCGCCGAGATTCCGGAACAAATGGTCCACCAGCCCGACCCACAGATGGTCGTCGTGGTACTGCCAGGCGTTGAACCGGATCTGCCGGATCTCGCCGGCGAACACACTGTTGGCGGTGCTCCCCCGGGAGCGGCTGGCCAGTTCGGCCACCCGGTCCGCCACCTGCCGGACGAAACTCGATTTGCCGGAACCCCAAGGGCCCAGCAACGCGACGCACAGTGGCGGGCTGGTCTCGCGGTCGGCGATGACCGCGGCGAGGGTGCGCACGTCGTCCTGGAAACCGATCAGGTCGACGGCACTTTCGACGTCGGGGGTGATCCGCGGGCGCGCCTTCCCCGGTTTGGGTTCGACGAAACCGGTACCGTCGATCTGGTTGCCGAAGCGGTCCCAAACCCGGATCGTGTGATCGTCCCCGACGGAGATGATCTTCTCGTTGCCCGCGGTGCAGGCAATCGCGCGGACATTGCCCTCATGTCCCTTGAGGAGGGTGTATTCGGCCGGGTTCTCGATCTCGCGGACGTAAACCTCACCCTCGGAACCGCCGGAGAGCACCAGCTTTCCGTCCGGGCTGAAGGCCAGCGCACGCACGACGCCGGTGTGCCCGGGGAAGACGAGGGCGGGATCGCCCTTCCGCCCCCACAACCGGACGGTCTCACCCTCACCGGACAGCACCCGCGCGCCGTCGGCCGAAATCGCCACGACGTGGACCGCCGCCGCGCCGCCGAACCGGTAGTGGGAAACGACTTCGCCGTCCCAGAGCCGCACGCCGCCGGTGTCGTCACCCGCCACCACGACGCGGCCGTCCGGGGTCACCGCGACCGATTCGACCTCCGGTCCACCGGTGCGGAGGCCGCGCACCGTGACGCCGTCCAGCCGACGGACCTCGACGGTGGTACCGGCGCCGGACACGGCGAAATCCTTCGCCACCGCGACCGTGAGTGTCCGCTTGGTGGTCTGAACTTCTGGGGGTTGTGCCGTGCGACCGGCGATCCGCCATGACCGGACCGTCGCCCCATCGCAACCGACCACGTGCTGACCCGAAATACCCACCGCGAGCACCGGCCGATCATGGCCGCTCAACGCGAATCGCTGCGCGCCGGTCTCCAGGTCCCATACCCGCACCGTCCGGTCCGCACCCCCGGTGACCAGCCGGTTTCCCTTCACCGCGACCGCGAGGATCGGTTCTTCGTGCCCGGTGAATCGCGCCGTCGTCATAACGGGACAGTCTTCCGTCCGCGTCAAGACAATGGTTAACGACAGGCGACTATCGGCGGGTTCCGCCGCGACCTCGACAGGTCCTAACATCACGCGGAGGCAACGGAGGACTACGCACAGGTCCCACCCTGCCTGAACAAAGTGTCGACACTGCTCCGCAATCCAGCTTGCCTTAACGCGAGGAGTAAAACGTGCTTCGACGTACCTTCGCCGCGGTGCTCACCGGCGCCGCGCTCTCCATTTCGGTGCTTTCGGCGCCCTCCGCCGGTGCCGCCGGGATCATGGCGACCACCTTGACCTACGACGACAGCCAAGCCGCGGAATTCAAGGACGCGGTGGCCGCCGGCGTCAACGTCTGGAACACCAACGTCACCAACGTCCGTCTCGTGAAGGCGACGCCGGGGCAGCGGGTCAACATCCGGGTCGTCGCCGACGACGGCTGGCCGCGGGCCACCCTCGGCCCGGTTCGGCCGAGCGGCACGGTCACCGTGTGGTACGGCAGGCAGGCCGTCCAGCAGGGCTACAACAAGACCCGGATCGCGGCGCACGAACTCGGCCACAGCCTCGGTCTTCCCGACGTGAAGCCCGGCCCGTGCTCGTCGCTGATGTCCGGCTCGACCGGCGGGGTCAGCTGCGCCAACGTGAACCCCAACGCCCAGGAGAAGGCGCGGGTCCAGCAGAACTACGCCGGAACCGCCGTACAGAGCGCCGACGCGGGCAAGGTCCTCGTCGACGTCGGCTGATCCCGCGCCAGGGGGTGCCCGCCCGGCACCCCCTGGCCGGTCAGCCGACCGCCGTGATCGCGGCGGCCGGGCACAACCGCACGGCATCGGCGACCTCGATGGCTTCGGCCGGTTCGGGCTCCAGCAACCGCACCCTGCCGTCTTGTTCGTCCTGATCGAACACCGCGGGGGCGGTCAGGACGCACATTCCGGCGCCCACACAGCGTTCGCGATCCACTTCGAGTCTCATTCCCACGTCACCGGCAGCGCGTACACGCCGTAGATGTCGGAACTCGTCCGCAGCGGGACCTCTTCGGCGGGCACGGCGAGACGCAGCCCGGGGAACCTGGCGAGCAGCCCGGTGAAGGCGACCTTCATCTGGACCCGCGCGAGCTGCTGCCCGAGGCATTGGTGCACCCCGTGCCCGAACGCCAGATGCCCGGCGGCCCTCCGGTGGATGTCGAGGCGGTCGGGGTCCGGGAACTTCAGCGGATCGCGGTTGGCGGCCATCGCCGACAGTGCGACCGTCTCCCCCGCCTTGATCAGCTGCCCAGCCAGTTCCACGTCCTCCAGCGCGGTGCGCATGCCGGTATGCGTGATGGTCAGGTAGCGCAGGAGTTCCTCGATGGCGTCTTCGACCAGCTCCGGATCCTCGCGTAGTCCGGCGAGCTGGTCCGGGTGCTGAAGCAAGGCGAAGGTACCCAGCGCCAGCATGTTGGCCGTGGTGTCCAAACCGGCCCCCAGCAACAGGAACGCGATGCTGGTGAGTTCTTCGTCGGTGAGCTCGGTGGTGGTCAGCTCGCCGAGGATGTCGTCCGTCGGCTCGGCGCGTTTGGCCACGATGAGCTGGTACAGGTACTCGCCCAAGACGTTGATGGCGGCCATCTGTTCGTCGAGCGAAGAGTTCGGCTCATTCAGCGGTGCGACGTTGCGCTGGAAGAACTCGTGGTCTTCGTAAGGGACGCCGAGCAGTTCGCAGATCACCAGCGCCGGGATCGGCCGGGCGAAGGCGTTCACGAGATCGACAGACGATCCCTGCCGCTCCATGGCGTCGAGATGATCCGCCGTCACCTGCTCGACGCGTTCGGTGAGCAGCCGCATCCGGCGGACGGTGAACTTGCCGGTGAGCAGTTTGCGGTACCGCGCGTGCTCGGCGTCGTCCATCTTGATGAACATCCCGGGTGGCGCGGGCGGTGGCACCACCATCGCGGCGTCCCCCGGCAACGGTGAATGGTTCAGCTCCTGCCGCGCACTGAACCGGGGATCCGCGATGACGCTCCGGACCAGCGTGTGTCCCATCGCGAGCCAGCCTTCGTGGCCGTCGGGGAACGTCATGCGGACGAGGGGATGCTCGTCCCGCAACGGGGCGAGTTCGGCGGGTGGATCGAACGGGCAACCCGGCGGCCGTTCCGTGGGCAAGGCCGCGAGATGGGGTACTGACTTCGTCACAGCTGTTCCTCCCAGTTTCTTCAGCTATGATCGAAGGCTACGTTGCTTTTATTTTCTGCTCAAAGTTTTCTCGCGGCGTTTTTGCCGTTATTGCTGGTAGAGTACGCGAAATCGTTGCAACGGTTTTGACACTGAATGCAACGCGTCGTTGCAATGACCTGGGAGTGAACGCATGCCGGGCGGCAGACTGACCCTGGAAGACCGGCGATTGATCGCGACCTGGCTCGGGGACGGCCTTGGCTACGCCGAGATCGCCCGGCGGCTCGGGCGGCCGACGTCGACGATCAGCCGCGAGATCTCGCGCAACAGCGGACGTTCCGGCTACCGCGCCGAAGAAGCCGACCAGGTCACCGGCCTCCGCGCGCGACGCCGCCGGAAACCACCCGCCAGAGAAGTCGCGGACGTCGCCCGCGGTTACGACCGCGATCCGGAAGCCGTGCGCCGCTTCGAAACCGACTTCATCGAGATGATCGTCCAGACCGGACTGCCGCGGATGATGGCGCGAGTGCTCGCGTGCCTGGCCGTCAGCGACGACGGAATCCTCACCGCCGCCGAACTCGCCCAGCGGCTCCAGGTCAGCCCGGCGTCGATCTCGAACGCCGTCGGCTACCTCGAATCGCAGGCGATGCTCACGCGGGAACGAGACGGACGCCGGGAGCGCTACGTCATCGACGAGGAGATGCCGCAGCGAGTCTGGGCCGAGAGCGTCCGCGCGAACCACATCTGGATCGACATCACCCGCCGGGGCGCCGAAGTCCTCGGCTTGTCGACCCCCGCCGGCGCCCGCCTGGACGACCTCGCCCGCTTCCACGCACGCATCAACGAAATCATGCTGGACGACCGGGTCGCCGTCTACACCGCGGACGCCGTGACCGCCCTCGCCGCACTACTGCACGCCTCCCGGCCACTTTCCGCCGAGGTTCTTTCGGCGGCTTTGGGGTGGTCCGCTGAGCGAGTCACGGCGGCTTTGCGGGTGGCGACCGAGCGTCCGCACATCGCCGGACCGGTGACGGTGGTCGCGGTCGGCTCCGGTTTCCAGGCGGTTCCGTTGGTGGAGCGGCTTAGTGCGGCGCAACTGGCGGCCCTGGCATGAGCTGGCCTTTCAGCTGGTCTCGGGCTTGTCTGTGAAGGATTTGGGACACTCAACGTCCCATATCCTTCATGGACGCGGACAGCGGCCTCCGGATCGCACATGAAGGCCCCCTTCCTTGCGCCTAGCGCAAGGAAGGGGGCCTTCATGTACTCGGCCCGGCTCAGGGTCAGGTCACCTCACGGATGATCAAGCGTTCCGAAGCACGCTCGATCGCCGCTTCCACCGCACCGACCCGATCCGCCAGCAGTCCCACCGCGCCGACCGCCCGGCTCATCGGGTCCTCGTCGTCCCCGCCCAGCGCCTGAGCCCGCAGGTACGCCGCCTTCACGGCCGCCCATCGCCGCGACTGGTCCTCACTCAAGCGACCGCGTAGTTCGGCCAGCTTCAGCAGGTTGGCCTCGGCGCCCGAGGTCAACGTCTGTGCCTCGCCGGTGTAGTGGTCGTCGATGAGTGCTTCGAGTTCGGCGTCGTTCATCGCGGGCACGATCCGGCCGGCGAGCTTGTTCATGTTCCGGTACGAGCCCTGTAGCTGGAACGGCGGCTCGACCCGGGACGCGTCCGCCTGCGCCGCCGAAGCGATGTACGTCTGGTTGTTCTTCAGCACGATCCGTTGTACCTGGATCAGTTTCCGCAGCACGGCGAGGATCTGCTCCAGTTCGGTCGCCGAGTACGCGTGTTTCAGCTGATCCGCCCGGACGGCGCCGTCGCCGCGGGCCAGGCGTACCAGAACGTCCACATCGGACTGTTCCCGCGAGACCAGCGGGGCCAGCACGGTGTTCGCGGTGAGCGAGTTCTCGATGTAGCTCAGCGCGAACAGGTCTTCCTTGCCGGACAGGACATCGCCGAGGTTCCACACGTCCGCGCGGTTGGCGAGCATGTCCGGGATCCGGAACCGCTTGCCCTGCTCGGTGTACGGGTTACCGGCCATGCAGACGGCGAACCGCTTGCCACGCAGGTCGTAGGTCCGCGTGCGGCCTTCCCACACGCCTTCCATCCGCCGCTGCGCGTCGCACAGCGAAATGAACTTCTGCAGCAGTTCCGGCGACGTGTGCTGGATGTCGTCCAGGTACAGCAACACATTGTTGCCCTGCTCCAGCGCGAACGAGATCTTCTCGACCTCCTGCCGCGCGGTCGCGTTGGGTGCGTCCGCCGGGTCCACCGACGTGACCTCGTGCCCGAGCGCGGGCCCGTTCACCTTGACGAACACCAGCCCGAGACGGCTCGCGACGTACTCCATCAGCGTCGTTTTGCCGTAACCCGGCGGCGAGATGAGCAGCAGCAGACCGGACTGATCGGTACGCCGGGCGTCGCCGGTCGCGCCGAGTTGTTTGGCGAGGTTGTCGCCGATCAGCGGCAGGTAGACTTCGTCGAGCAGCCTGTTGCGCACGAAGGCACTCATCACCTTCGGCTGGTATTCCGACAACCGCAGCCTGTCCCGTTCGGCCGCCACCAGTTCGTTGCGCTGCCGCTGATACGCCCGGAAACCCGGCACCCGGTCACGCCGGAACCGGTGTGTCCTGGCGAGCGTCTCGTCGAGCCGCAGAGTGAGCGACCGGTTGACGATCCGCGGATGCGAGCCGAGCAAACCGTCCACAGTGGCCGAAAGCTCCGCCGAAGAATCGTAGCGGGGCAGGTCGGCCAGCTCGATGGCGACGGCCTCCGCCAGCTCGTCACCCGGCAGACCCATCGAGTCCACAAAGGACTTCAGCCAGGCTTCGGCCAGCTGGTGGCGATCGGCGAGATCTTCCAGCGCGCGAAGGTCCTCGGTGAAACTCCGGCGGTCGAGCCGGAACTTGTCGAGCAACGTCCGCGCGCCACCGCTGGTGACGAACCCCGGCGACGCGTCGGCCAGTTCCTCGAACAGGTACTCGCCGGCGGATTCGAGGTCCAGCGCCAGCCCGGACGACGCGGCGAACGCGGACATCGACTCGGTGAGCTCCCGCGCCAGCGAGTCGATCGCCGTCGTGTGCCCGAAAGCCTCCCGCGCCCGCGCGAGCGACGCGGCCCGCGTTGTCCACGCGGACTTCGCCTTCTCTTCCGCACCGAACGCCCAGAACAGCTGAGCGGCGGCCCTCGCGGCCGGCGGATACCGCAGCAACCCGGCGGCGGAACGCAACCGCAGTAACGCCGTCAGGATCGCGGTGGCGTCGTGGTCGTGCACGCCACGCGCGTATCCCTCGTCGTAGCGGTCCCCCGCGACGCGCCGGACGACCTCCAGCAGCTCGGCCTCCGGCAGTTCCGGCGTTTCGAGCAGGATCGACGTCGCCAGGTACTCGGCGCGATAGACCTCGGGCGACTCCGAGACCAGCAGCTGGTCCCAATACGGCCGCGTCGCCTCGAAGGTCTCGTCCCGCACCGGCGACCGGTAGTCGGTCCCGGTGATCGCGAACTTCATCCCGCCGTCGTGCGGCACCAGGGTGAGATCGATGTCCTGCGTGTTGACCGCGAAGGTGTTGCGGCCGAGGCGGATCGTCTCCCCGCCCTCGCCGTAAAGGTCGAGCCGGTCACGGAGTGCGCGGCCGGCCTCCTGGCGAGCGGCCTTCACCCGGCCTTCGAGTTCTTCCGCGCGTACCTGGTCGCCGAGTTGACGTAGTTCGGCGACGACGCCGCGCAGCTTCGCGACCATCGGGTCGGAGGCGAAGTAGGTGTTGATCTCATCGACAGAGCCGAGGGTGCCGACCCTGCGCGTCACACTCGTGAGGATCCGTCCGGCCGAATCGACCAGCCTGTCCGCGCGGCGTGCCCGCTCGTCGAGCAGCGCCTGCTTGCGCGACGAGAACGCCTCGTAGACGTCGGTGCGTTTCTCCCCAAGCGAGACCAGGAAATCGTCGAACTCACCGAACCGTGATTCAAGGTTTTCCAGCTGCAGCAGCAATCTGCCCAGCTGCTCGTCGCAGCGGTCCGGGGTGTCCGCGACCGCGAGGCCGCCGGTGATGGCCTGCGCCAGCAGCGCGAACTCGACGGCGAACTCCGCCCGGCCCTCGGTCTCCAGCAGTTCCTTCCGCCGGGCTTCGAGGGTGGCCCTTGCCCGGTTGACTCCGCCGATGACCTCACCGACGCGTTCCAGGATCTTCGTCCGCACCACGGCGTCCGCGATCTCCAGCCCGCTGACGACGTCGGTGAGGACTTCGAGCCCGCCGGACTGCTCGTCGAGCCGTCCGGCGACCGGGACCGCCTCGGCGACGGTCGCGATCGCGCCCGCGGCGGCGATCAGCCCGTCCACTTCGGCGTGGTAACTCGTGAACGCGTCCTCGCCCTGCAGGAACCGCACGGCCCGTTGCGCGGCCTCGCCGAACTCCGTGTCCAGGTCGGCGATCAGTTTGTCGACACGATCCGTGTCGACATACCGCAGCTCCCGCACGGTGACGAGATGTCCACGGGCGCGGTGCATTTCGGCGAGCCTCCGCACCCAGGCGTCGGCCGCGTTCAGTGCCTCGCCACGCACCTTCCGCACGAGCGACGCGGTTTCCGCGGCGGCCTCGTCGACGGCTTCCGCCGCCTGCGCGGTCAGCGAGGTGACCGTCTCGAACTCGTCGAGCACCTGCTCCGCGGTGACCCGGACGTCGGACAGCGGCGAGCGCAGGTCGCCGAGTTCGGCCTCCCCGAGCCAGTGGTAGTGATCGAATACCCGCGCGCACGCGGCGATCAGCGCCTCGAACACCGCCGCCGACGGCGCCATCTCACCGACCATCCGGCCGATAGAAAGGCAGTCGGAGATGCCGCGGACCAGATCGGCGTTGCCGACCCGCTCCAGCGGCCCAGTCCCGGCCGGCTGCGACGCGGCGTAGGTGTCCGATTGGAACGGCGTCCGCCACACCTGCATCGGATGTACTCGGCTCGGCTCGTCGGACAGCGCGCGGAACAATACCATCGTACCGTCGTCGAACAGCGAGTACCCGTGGCACGGGATCGGGTTCGAGACCTCTTTGCGGATCACGTTGTACGGCAGGAGAAGCGAACGTCCCTCGGCTCGCGCATGGAAGACGTAGAGCACGTCCTCCCCGTTGGGCGAACGGATCACGCGCTCGAATTCGAGACCGTCCACAGTGGTGTCGAACGTCTTGCTGACACCGGTGTCGAGGTAGTAACCGCCGGGGAAGATGATGCCGTGGTCCTCGGGGAGCCGCTGGCACGCCTGCCCGATCCCGTCCAGGCGTACGACGTCCCGCGTGCGGGTGTTGTACACCAGGTACCGGTACTCGGTTTCCTTGTACGGCAACATCTTCAGCAGGATCAGCGGGCCGATCCTGGCGTAGGAGACCTCGGCGTCGGCGAGGCTTTGCAGTGGCTCGTCGACCGGCTCGGAGTAAACGCCCTCGCCGGTTTCGGTGTTGTTCTCGACCTTGATCGTCAGGTTTCCGCCGACGGTCTCGACGAACACCTCGTCCTCGATCGAGATATGCGGATGCCGCCCGAGAACGTGGTGCTCGCGGGCCGTCTCGACCCACTCGAAGTCGTGCGACGGCGGGAAGACGTGATCGCGTTCGCCCCGGTTGTCCACATAGGACACCGTGCCGTCCGGGGCGAGCCCCCAGCGCAGCACCCGGATGTCCTCGGTGCGGGGACCGATCTGAAACACCGCGAGCAGTTTGCCCTCGACCCGCCGCAGCTGAAGCAGCTTCGCCTGCCGGTAGTACCGGTACAGCTCGGCGAAATCACGGACGAACCGCTCGTCACGCAGCAGGCCCGGCAGCTCCTCGGCGGGCACGTCATCGAAGCGGAAGGCCTTTTCGTCATGGCTGAAGCCGTGTAGCGAGAAGACGTCGTCGACCGTCGTCTCGGGTTTGAGCCCGATGAAGACGTTGTAGCCGAACAACATCCGCCCGCCGACCGAAACGACGTCGCGTGGCACGCAGTTGTTCGCGGTGCGGATCCGTTCCGTGCCGATCAACGCGAGCTGCGCGCTGCCGAAGACCCCCAGCCGCGCGGTGTTGAGCTCGTCCGCGCGTTTCGCCAGCTCGGCGGCCTGTGCGGCGAGCCGGGCGCGGAGCACCTCGTAGGTGCCCGCGTCCAGCTGCTCCGTTCCTGCCGCCGGTTCGGTCGCCGTCACTGCTTCGCGGGAGTGAGGGCGGCCACCGACGTGTCGGCGAGGCCGAGCCGCTGAGCCACCGCCAGCAGCTCACGCAGCTTGTCGCTGTCCGGGCCGCCTGCCTTCAGCTGCTGCGCCAGGAACGCCGACAACGTCAGGTTCTTGACGTCCTCCGTGCTCACCGCGCCGATCAGTTTGGTGAGGTCGTCGGTGAAGCTGCCCGAACCGTCGAGCCAGGGCTTCGCGAGCGTCTGGACGACGTCCGAGTGCTCGACGAACCCGTCGACGCTCTTGCCGAGACCGATCGAACCGATGATCTTCTCGAAGAACATCGTCTCGCCGCCGACGATGTCGATGTCGGCCTTCTCCAGCCCGATCCCGAGCACGGTGGCCTGCGCCTCGGCGACCTCGCGCTGCACGTTGAGCGCGGCGAGCCGGATCTCCTTCTCCGCCTCCAGACGCAGGCGGTATTCCTCGTGCTGGCGGCTGGCGGTGTCGAGCGCGGCCATCGCGGCGGCCTTCTCGGTGAGACCTTCGGCCTCACCCTTGAGCTTGTCGCGCATCCCGTCGGCGAGCACGATCGCCTTCTCGCGGGCGACGATCGCCTCGGCGCGGCCGACCTTCTCCAGCGCGTCGGCGTCACGTTCCTTGACCTGCGCCGCGGCCAGGCCGGTGGCGGCCTCTTCGGCCTGGATCCCTTCCGCCAGGCGGATCTTCGCGCGGGTCTCCAGTTCGGCGGCCTGCTGGCGTGCCTCGGCCAGCGTCAGTTCCTCGCGGGCCTTGTGCTTCGACGCCGCCTCGGCGGCCTCCGCTGCCTTGATGTCCTTGACGAGGCTCTGCTGCGCCTCGCCCTCGGCCCGGATGATCATGGCCTCGCGCTGACGCTGCGCCTCTTCGACGACACGGAGCTTCTTGATGTTCTCTTCCTGCTCCGCCACGGTCTTCTCGACCGCGATCCGCTCCCGGATCACTTCGGCGATGGACCGCTTCTCGGTCTCGACTTCCTTGTCCTTCGAGATCCGCGTCAGCTCGGTCTCACGTTCGCGGCCGATGACCTCCAGCTGGCGGTCCTTCTCGATACGCTCGCTCTCGATGGCGATGACGCGCTCGCGGTTCTTGCCCGCGACCTCGATCTCACGCTGCTGGTTTTGATGCTGGACGCCGAGTTGCTCGTCGGTGCGCAGCTCCGCGGCCTGCGACTTGAGCCGCTCCTCCGCCTGTACCTTGGCGGTCTCGGCCTCTTCGCGCGCCCGCATGGTCTCGATCTCACGGCGCTGCTTGATCTCCGCGTCGGCCTGCCGCCGCTCCAGTTCGAGGATCGCCTCACGCGCGTCCACGTTCTGGCGGGTGATCTCTTTTTCCTCGCCGCGGCGGAACTCGTTGGTGCGCACATGCTCGATCGCGGTCAGCTCGGTGATCTTGCGGATACCTTGCGCGTCCAGGATGTTCGCGGAATCGAGCTGCGCCATCGGCGTCTGCTCGAGGTAGTCGATGGCCGCGTCTTCGAGGCTGTACCCGTTGAGGTCGGTGCCGATGACGCGGATGATCTGGTCGCGGAACTCGTGCCGTTTGGTGTAGAGATCCACGAAGTCGAGCTGCTTGCCGACGGTCTTCAACGCCTCGGAGAACTTGGCGTTGAACAGTTCCTGCAGGGTCGCCTCATGGCTCGCCCGTTCGGTGCCGATCGCCTGCGCGACCTTGATCACGTCCTCGACGGTCTTGTTGACCCGCACAAAGAACGAGATCCGGATGTCGGCGCGGATGTTGTCCCGGCAGATCAGGCCTTCGCGGCCGGTGCGGGTGATTTCCATCGCCTTGACCGAAGTGTCCATGATTTCGGCCTTATGCAGCACCGGCAGGACGATCGCGCCGGTGAACGTCACGTCGACGCGGCGGATCTTCGAGATGATCAGTGCCTTCCCCTGCGGCACCTTCTTGAACAACCTGCTGATCGTGACGAGCAAAACCAGGAGGATGACAACTATCACGGCGATCAGAACGCCGGCCCCCACGCTGATGGCACCCATAGTTTTCCTTTTCTGCTTCAGAGGTCCAGCGACTCGACCCAGAAGAACTCGCCTTCGGAGTCGTAGTCATAGAGAACTACGCGGCTCCCCGCCGTCAGGTTGCCTTGACCCGCCTGCCGAACGTCCACAATGGCCGAGGACCCGTCGGCGGCGGTGGCCTCGGCCTGGCCGAAGTCGTGGGTCACCGACGAGGTCCGGATGACGGCGGCACGGCCGACGAAGTCCCTCCGGCTCGGCTCTTTCGCGGGACCGAAGACGCGACGCAACGGCACGACGATCACCCTCGTCCCGAGTGTGCCGAGCACGAGCGCGACGACGAGCACGCCGGCGCCGAACCCGATCCTCGATGGGGTCGAAAGCTCCAAGTCATCGAGAAGAACCGTCCCTGCCAGGCTGGCGAACCAGGTGAATGCGATCAGCAATGAGAGCGAAAGGGACAGTGGGACCCCGCCGAAACCCGCCAGGAGCCCGTCGCCTCCGTCGAAGTCCCCGGTGTCGAAGTCCCCCGCGTCGACGGCGCCGAGCAGTGCCAGCAGCCAATAGCCGATCACCACGATCAGCAGGAAGCTGAAAAGCACGGCCGGAAACCCCAGAGCCGCGGTGACGAACCCGCCCATCGCCGTCGTTCCCTCCCCCATTACCCCGGGTCAGGACTATAACCAGCGCGTGACACCCGGCGGGTGGTTTTCGGCTACGAGTGGGTCACGGTGCGCGGACGCGTGCGGGCCGCGATTAGTCCTCTAAATGCGGTCGCTCCGGGCTTGCGACCTCGGCGGAGGTCGCTGTCTCCGCAGGGGTCGCTGAGGTCGCGGCCTCCGCGGGGGTCGCGGGCCCTCAGCGGCGGTGTCCTGAAGGCCCCCTTTGAGACGCTGAACGTCCTGAAGGCCCCCTTTGAGACATCCCAAGCGGTGCGCCCGACGGCCGGGCGCCCCGGCCGCGTTTAGTCCTCTACTTGCGGGGCGGCGGAGGTCCCCCCGGTCGCAGCGTGCGAAGCCCGGCGCGAGCGGGTGCGGAGTGTTACGCCGCATGGCCGCTCCGATGCCATCCGGTTGGACCTGTCGCGCCGCGGGAGCGCCCCCTACTCTCCAGTATTGAGAGTGACACAGGACACACCACGGTCTTGGGAGGCTCCATTGGGATGGCACGTTCGCGAGTCGATCGACGGGGATCAACGCGAACGGCGGATCCGGCACGTCACCCGATGTCTGAGCTGCACGCTCACCTGCGTCCATTGTGGACTTCCGGCGAGGTTTTCCCTTTCACCGGGACATCCGGGTCTCGGCGTCGTCGAGTACCTCTCCGGCATGCCCACCCCCGGCCTGCCGGACCTCGCCCTGCTGCACCGGTTCTGCCACGACAACCTCACTCCCGAAACCGGCATCGCACTCAGACGCGCCTATCTCGGACTGGCGACCGAACTTTTCGAAACAGGGCGGCGGATCCGCTGTCACCGAAGACTCGGCGTGCGCCCGCCACGGCCGGGACATCTCGAGGCCTACCGAAAACGGTGGCGAGTGGCCAAAATGCGGTACGCCTGCAAGGCGTGCCGGTACTACACCGGCTCTCACTGAGCCGATCTCCCCCGGAGGACTCGTGCTCGTTCGTCTCATCCTCGGCTTGCTCATCACGGTCGTCGGCCTCGGTTTCGCCGCCCGCCGCGCCGCCTGGCTCTACCGCCTGATCTCCTCCGGCCAGCCGGACGAGAAACGCTCCGACGTCATGGCCACCCGCGCGAAGACGCATCTGGCCGAGGTCTTCGGGCAGCGCAAACTGCTGAAGTGGTCCGTCCCCGGGCTCGCGCATCTGTTCACGTTCTGGGGTTTCGTGATCCTCGGCTCGGTCTACCTCGAAGCCTACGGCGCCCTCTTCGACCACGACTTCCACATCCCGTTCATCGGGCATTGGGCGGTTCTCGGGTTCCTGCAGGATTTCATCGCGGTCGCGGTGGTCGCCTCGCTCGCGGTGTTCGCGATCATCCGGATCCGTCAGGCACCCGAACGAAAAGACCGCGCGTCCCGATTTTACGGATCGCATACCGGCGGCGCCTGGCTGATCCTGTTCATGATCTTCAACGTGATCTGGACGATGTTCCTCTTCCGCGGCGCGTCGGCGGCGGTCGGCGTCTTCCCGTACGAGTCGGGCGCGTGGGTTTCCCTCGGCGTCGGTGAACTCCTGGAGCCGCTCGGCCTGTCGTTCAACGAACCACTGGAGACCGTCGGGCTGCTGCTGCACATCGGCGTGATGCTGGCGTTCCTGTCGATCGTGCTGTACTCCAAGCACCTGCACATCTTCCTGGCGCCGGTCAACGTCACCGCCAAACGGCTACCGGACGCACTCGGCCCGCTGTTGCCGATGGAGTCGGCCGGTAAGCCGATCGACTTCGAGGATCCCGGCGAGGACGACACCTTCGGCCGCGGCAAGATCGAGGATTTCACCTGGAAGGGCATGCTCGACTTCGCGACCTGCACCGAATGCGGCCGCTGTCAGTCGCAGTGCCCGGCATGGAACACCGGGAAGCCGTTGTCCCCCAAGCTGTTGATCATGGACCTGCGTGACCACCTCTTCGACAGCGCGCCGTACATCCTGGACGGCAAGGAGGCTCCCGAAGAACGTCCGCTCGTCGGCACCAAGGAGGACTTCGGCGTCATCGATCCGGAAGTCCTCTGGTCGTGCACCACCTGCGGCGCGTGCGTCGAGCAGTGCCCGGTGGACATCGAGCACGTCGACCACGTCGTGGACATGCGGCGCTACCAGGTGATGATCGAGTCGGCGTTCCCGAGTGAGCTCGGCGTGCTGTTCAAGAACCTCGAAACCAAGGGAAATCCTTGGGGCCAGAACAACTCCGACCGCCTCGCCTGGACAAAGGACCTCGACTTCGAGGTGCCGATCTTCGACGGCGAACTCGCCGACGACGTCGAGTACGTCTATTGGGTCGGCTGCGCAGGTGCGTTCGACGACAACGCCCGCAAGACCGTCCGCGCCACCGCGGAACTACTGCATCTGGCCGGGGTCAAGTACACGATCCTCGGCACCGGCGAGTCCTGCACCGGCGACCCTGCCCGCCGGTCCGGTAACGAGTTCCTCTTCCAGATGCTCGCGCAGCAGACCGTCGAGACGCTGAACGCCGTGTTCGAGGGCCGCGAACCGGGCACGCGCAAAATCGTCACCACCTGCCCGCACTGCCTCAACACCCTCGGCCGCGAGTACCCGCAGCTCGACGGCAACTACGAGGTCCTGCATCACACGCAGCTGCTGAACCGGCTGGTCCGCGCCAAGAAGCTGACTCCGGTCAAACCGGTCGACGCCGGACCGGTGACCTACCACGACCCCTGCTACCTCGGCCGCCACAACAAGGTCTACGAGCCGCCGCGCGAACTCGTCGGCGCGACCGGCGCCACGCTGAGCGAGATGCCCCGGCACGCCGACCGCGCCCTGTGCTGCGGCGCCGGCGGCGCGCGGATGTGGATGGAGGAGTCGATCGGCAAGCGCATCAACCTCGAACGTGTCGACGAGGCACTCGGCACGGACGCCGAAACCATCGTCACCGGCTGCCCGTTCTGCCGCGTGATGCTGAACGACGGCCTCGTCCAGCGGCAGAGTGAGCAGCGTGGCGAGAACGTCACCGTGCGCGACGTCTCCCAACTCCTGCTGGAGACGGTGAAGGAACGCGGCCGGACGACCACGGAGATTTAAGGCACAGGAGAGTTGGAAGTTCGGCGCGCCGAACTCTAGACTCGCGGGATGGCGAATCTGGTCAAGGCCGTATGCGTGCTGGCGGCGTCGACGCTCGTGCTGAGCGCGTGCGGCGGCCCCACCGGCGGCACGGACGACAAGCGGCCGGTGGTGCTGACCACGTTCACGGTCTTGGCGGACGTCGCCGCGAACGTCGCGGGTGACAAGCTCCGGGTCGAGTCGATCACCAAACCCGGCGCCGAGATCCACGGCTACGAGCCCACCCCGGACGACATCAAGAAGGCCGCGAAGGCCGACCTGATCCTCGACAACGGGCTGAACCTGGAGGCCTGGTTCGCGCGCTTCGTGTCCGAGAGCGACGCACCGCACAAGGTCGTCAGCGAAGGTGTCCAGCCGATCGACATCGCCGAAGACTCCTATCAGGGCAAGCCGAACCCGCACGCGTGGATGTCGCCGAAGAACGTCGGGATCTACGTGGACAACATGGTCAAGGCGTTCAGCGAACTCCGGGCGGGCGACGCGGCCGCGTTCAAGGCCAACGGTGACGCCTACAAGGCGAAACTGCAGGCCGTCCAGGACGAGATGGCCGGCGCGCTGAACGGCCTGCCGAAGAACGAGCGCGCCCTCGTCACCTGCGAAGGCGCCTTCTCCTACCTCGCGCGCGACACCGGGCTGACCGAGAAGTACATCTGGGCGGTCAACGCCGAGCAGCAGGCGACGCCGCAGCAGATCACCCGCGCCATTGAGTTCGTCAAGCAGAACAAGGTGCCCGCGGTGTTCTGCGAGTCGACCGTTTCCGACGCCCCGATGCGCCAGGTCGTCTCCGCGACCGGCGCCACGTTCGGCGGTGTCCTCTACGTCGACTCCCTGTCGGGCCCCGAAGGCCCGGTGCCGACCTACCTCGACCTCATCCGCCACGACTCGAAGACGATCGTGGCCGCACTCACCGGAGCAAAGCCGTGACGGCCGCGATCCGCGTCGAAGGCGTCACCGTCCACTACGGCGAGGTCCTCGCCCTCGACGGCGTCGACGTCACCCTCGAACGAGGCCGCGTCTGCGGGCTGGTCGGGATGAACGGATCCGGCAAGTCGACGCTGTTCAAGACGATCATGGGGATGGTCCGACCGGACACCGGCACGGTGTCGGTCGACGGCGGCACGCCCGCACAGGCCCGCAAGACCGGCGTGATCGGCTATGTACCGCAGAGCGAAGACGTCGACTGGTCGTTCCCGCTGTCGGTGCGCGACGTCGTGATGACCGGACGCTACGGGCACCTCGGGTTCACCCGGCGGCCACGCCGCGCCGACCACGAGGCCGTCGAGCAGGCGCTGGACCGGGTCGAGCTGACCGACCTCGCCGGACGCCAGATCGGGCAGTTGTCCGGCGGGCAGCGTAAACGCGCGTTCGTCGCCCGCGGCATCGCGCAGGGTGCGCGGGTACTGCTGCTGGACGAGCCGTTCGCCGGGGTCGACAAACGTTCCGAAGCCACGATCACCCGGCTGCTCAAGGAACTCGCGGCCGACGGTGCCGCCGTGCTGATCTCCACCCACGACCTGCACGCGCTGCCGGGGCTCGCCGACGAGGCGATCCTGCTGATGCGCGAGGTGCTCGCGCACGGCTCCCCCGGCGACGTGCTCCGGCCCGAAAACCTCGCGCTGGCCTTCGGACTCGATGTCCTGCGACGGGAAGAGGAACCCGCGTGAGTGTTTACGATTTGTTCCTCGAACCGCTCACCTACGACTTCATGGTGCGGGCGCTCGCGTCCACAGTGGTCGCTTCGATGGTGTGCGCGGTGCTTTCCTGCTGGCTGGTGCTGATCGGCTGGTCGCTGATGGGTGACGCGGTCTCCCACGCCGTCCTGCCCGGCGTCGTGCTCGCGTACATCCTCGGCGCGCCCTTCGCGCTGGGTGCCGTCGTCTTCGGTTTCCTCGCCGTGGCGCTGATCGGTGTCGTCCGCGACACCAGCCGCGTCAAGGAGGACGCCGCGATCGGCATCGTGTTCACCACGTTGTTCGCGCTCGGTCTCGTGCTGATTTCGGTGACGCCGAGCCAGACCGACCTCAACCACATCATCTTCGGCAACCTGCTCGGCGTCGACCTCTCGGATTTGATCCAGATCGGCGTCCTCGGCGCGATCACCCTCGCGTTGCTGGTGCTCAAACGCCGCGATTTCACCTTGTACGCCTTCGATCCCACGCATGCGCACGCCATCGGCCTCAACCCACGCCTGCTCGGCGCGGCGCTGCTCGGCCTGCTCGCGCTGACGTCGGTGGTGGCCTTGCAGGTGGTCGGCGTGATCCTGGTGGTGGCGATGCTGATCATCCCCGGCGCGACGGCGTATCTGCTGACCGACCGGTTCGGCCGCATGCTGGTGATCGCGCCCGCGTTCTCGGTGCTCGCCGCCGTCGCCGGGCTGTACCTGAGCTACCACCTCGACACCGCGTCCGGCGGGATGATCGTGCTGGTGCAGGGCGCCGGCTTCACGCTGGTGTATTTGTTCGGGCCGCGGCACGGGATCGTCGGGAAGCGGCTGGCGAAGCGGCGGCGGGACGCGGTCCGGGCGGCGTAACCGGGCAACCACCCCGCGCGCTGTGTCACTCACGACATCCGCCTGACGCTTTCTTAGGTTAGGCTCCCCTCATGTCCACGGAAGACGCGCTGCTCACCGGCCACGACCTGGTGCTCGCGCACCACGAGCGGGCCGTGGTGGACGGAGTGTCCCTGTCGCTGCGCGCGGGTACCGTGACCGCGCTGGTCGGGCCGAACGGCTCCGGAAAATCGACGCTGCTGCGTTCGCTGGCACGCCTGCACAAGCCTCGCGAAGGCAGCGTCCAGCTCGGCGGCCGCGCCGTTTGGGGCGGGAACGCGTTGTCCGGCAAGGAGTTCGCCCGCCAGGTCACCTTGCTGACGCAGCATCGGCCCACACCGAGCGGTGTCTCCGTACGCGACGTCGTCTCCTACGGCCGCTATCCGTACCGCTCCGGCTGGCGCGGGGTCGACGTCGACGGCGCCGCCGCGATCAGCCGCGCGATGGCACTCACCGGCGTGACGCCGATGGCCGAACGCGGCGTCGACGAACTGTCCGGCGGCGAACTCCAGCGCGTCTGGCTCGCCTCCTGCCTCGCGCAGCAGACGTCGGTGCTGCTGCTGGACGAGCCAACCAACCACCTCGACCTGCGCTATCAGGTCGAGATCCTCGACGTCGTCCGCGATCTGGCCGGAGAAGGCGTCGCGGTCGGCGTGGTGCTGCACGACCTCGACCACGCGGCGATCATCGCCGACGAGGTCGTGCTGCTGAGCGAGGGAACCATCGTGGCCACGGGTGACATCGGGCGGGTGCTCACCTCCGAGCATCTGTCCCAGGCCTACGGCGTCACCGTCCACGTCGCGAACGACCCGGTCACGGGCGCGATCCACTGCAGGCCACTCGGGCGGTATTCGCCCCGGCCCGCCTGAGAGAAAATCCAGGAAGAACCATGCGTTTGCTGACCCCCGCCGCCCTTCTCGCGACGGCGGCGCTGCTGCTGTCCGCCTGCGGTACCTCCGAGACCCCCGCGTCCGCGCCGAGTGAATCGGCAGGCGGCCCGGTCACGGTGACCGACGCGCGCGGCAAGGCCGTCACCCTCAAGGCCCCGGCCAAACGCGTCGTCGCGCTGGAGTGGGGCGAAGCCGAGATGGTCGCTTCGCTCGGTGTCATGCCGGTCGGCGCCGCGGACGTCGCGGGCTACAACGTCTGGGACAAGGCCGCCCCGCTCACTTCGGAGGTCAAGGACGTCGGCAAACGCAACGAGCCCAGCGTCGACGCGATCGTCGGCCTGAACCCCGACGTCGTCATCATCGCCGAGGAGCGTGACTCGACACTGGTGCCGCAGATCGAGAAGTACGTCCCGGTCGTGGTCACCAAGGCCAGCGACGCGAGCCGGAACTTCGACCGCCTGCGTGAGGATTTCAAGCTGATCGCCAAGACGGTCGGCAAGGAGTCCGAAGCGGACAAGCAACTGTCCGAAATGGACGCCAAACTCGCCGAGGGCAAGAAGGCCGTCGAGGCCAAGGGCGCCGCGGGCACCCCGTTCCTGATGGCCGACGGCTATCTCGAAGGCAGCACCGTCAGCATCCGCCCGTTCGGCAAGGGCTCGCTGGTCTCCGACACCGCCGAGGCCGTCGGCCTGAAGAACGTGTGGACCGGCAAGGTCGACCCGCAGTGGGGTCTGGGCCAGACCGACGTCGAAGGCCTGACCGCGATCACCGACCCGAAGACCGTGTTGTTCTACAGTGCCGCCGAAGAGGACGTCTTCACCACCGGGCTCGCGCAGAACGCGGTCTACCAGCGGCTGCCGTTCGTGGTCTCGAAGAAGATCCACAAGCTGGAGGCCGGTACCTGGACCTTCGGCGGCCCGAAGTCGGTCGTCCTCACCGCCGACCAGGTCGTGAAGGCCGTCACCGCCTGATGCTGACACCGGTCCGAGGTACTTCTTCCCGCCGAGGGCTCATCGAAACAGCACGTGCGCCGCAAGCCGTCCGCACGGCCGTGGTGTCGGCGGGACTGGTCACGCTGATCGTCGTCCTCGCCGTCATCCACCTGACGCAGGGCACCTCGACGGCAGGCCCGCTGGACGTGGTCAAGGCGCTCTTCGGTCACGGGGACGTGCAAACCCTCGCGGTGCTGGAGGGTTCGCGCGTTCCCCGGTTGCTCGCCGCGTTGCTGCTCGGCGTCGCGCTCGGCGTCGCGGGCGCGGGAATGCAGTCCGTGGCGCGGAATCCGCTCGCCTCGCCCGACACGCTCGCGGTCAACGCGGGCGCGCATTTCGCCGTCGTCGCCCTCTCCGCGTTCGGGCTCTCGCTGCCGTTCGTCCCGGTCGGCGGGGCGGCGTTCGCCGGCGGGCTCGCCGCGGCCGTGCTCGTGCTGGGCCTGGCGGGTGGTGGCGCCGCGAGTCCCCGGCTGGTGCTGGTCGGCTCGGCGGTGCTGCTCGCCATCCAGTCGGTGACCATTCTGCTGCTGCTCATGTTCGAGCAGGAGACGTCCGGTTTGTTCGCCTGGGGCAGTGGCTCGCTGACCGTGTCCGATCTGCGTGCGACCGGGCAGATGACGCCGGTCGTGGTGGTCGCCGTCGCGGTGCTCATCGCGATGGGGCGCAAACTCGACGTCCTCGCCCTCGGCGACGACAACGCGACCGTACTCGGCCTGCGGGTGCGGGAAACGCGGATCGGCGCGATCCTGCTGACCGTCGCGCTGACCGCGGCGGCGGTGACCGTCGCCGGCCCGGTCGGCTTCGTCGGGCTGAGCGCGCCGGTGATCACGAAGCTCCTGCTGCCGATCGCCAAGCATAGGGTGCTGCTGCCGGTGTCCGGGCTGGTCGGGGTGGTGACGGTGCTCGGCGCCGACGTCGTCCTGCGGGCGATCATGGGTTCGGCCGCCGCGGTGCGGGTGCCGACCGGGGTGGTCACCACGATCATCGGCGCCGTCGTGATGGTGTGGCTGGCGCGACGCGGACGGGGCAGCGGCTCACGCCGTCCTGCCCCGGCCGGGCGGATCGGTCTCGCCGGATCGAAGCGGCGGCTCGTGGCGATCTCGGCGACGCTGGCGGTGCTGCTCGTCGCCGTCCCGGTCGTGGGCATGCTGCTCGGCGACCGCATGGTGCTGCTCGGTGATCTCGCGAACTGGGTCACCGGGAACACCGGGACCGCGCTTACTTTCGTGCTGGACCAACGGCTTCCGCGGGTCCTCGCCGCGCTGCTCGCCGGTGCCGCACTCGCGGTGTCCGGCTGCGGCATCCAGTCCGTCAGCCGCAACCCGCTCGCCGAACCGGGTCTGCTCGGCATCACCTCGGGTGCCGGGCTCGGCGCGATCACGCTGATCACCGTCGTCCCGGCGGTCGGCGCCTGGCAGATCGCGGGCGCCGCCGGTGTCGGCGCGGCGGTCGTGTTCGCGCTGGTCTACGGGCTGGCCTGGCGGTCCGGGCTGGATTCGGACCGGCTGGTGATCATCGGCATCGCCGTCTGGTCGGCCGGGATGGCGCTCATCACGCTGCTGATCGTCGTCTCCGACCCGTGGAACTCGGCCAAGGCGCTGACCTGGCTCTCGGGTTCGACCTACGGCCGCACCCTGGAGCAGGTCGCGCCGGTGGCGCTGGCGCTGGTCGCGCTGACGCCGTTGTTGTGGGTCAAGCACCGCGAACTCGACCTGCACGCCCTCGACGAGGACACACCGCGCGTACTCGGGATGCGCATCGAACGCTCGCGGCTGGTGGTACTGGCGGCGTCCGGGATCCTGGCGGCCACCGCGGTCTCCGCGATCGGCGTGGTCGCGTTCGTCGGACTGGTCGCACCGCATCTGGCGCGATCGCTGGTCGGCGGGCGGCACGGCCGGGTGATCCCGGTGGCGGCGGCACTCGGGGCACTCCTGGTGAGCCTCGCCGACACCCTCGGCCGGACGGTCATCGCGCCGGCCCAGATCCCGGCAGGCCTGGTCATCGCGCTGGTCGGGACGCCCTACTTCGTACTGGTCCTCTGGCGGACCCGGCCCTGAACCCGGAACACGCGTGCCTGAACAGCGATCATGCGTGCCTGAACAGCGATCATGCGTGCTTGAAGCCGGAACACGCTGTTACGCCTTCAAGCACGCGAGTTACGCCTTCAAGCACGCGAGTTACGGCTTCAAGCACGCGTGTTCGGGGTTACAGGGTCTTTTCGAGGCGGCTCGCGAGGAGTTTGGTGAAGCGGGCCGGGTCGCCCAGTTCGCCGCCCTCGGCCAAGAGCGCCATGCCGTAGAGCAGTTCCGCGGTCTCCGCGAGACCTTCGGACTCGCCGTGCTCGGCGAACGAGGACCGCAGCCCGGCGACCAGCGGGTGACCGGGGTTGAGTTCCAGGATCCGCTTGATCTGCGGCATTTCCTGGCCCATCGCGCGGTACATCTTCTCCAGCGTCGGGGTGACGTCGTTCGTGTCACCGACGATGCAGGCGGGCGACGTCGTCAGCCGTGACGAGAGCCGGACCTCCTTGACCTGCTCGGCGAGCGAGGTCGAGAGCCAGGTCAGCAGGCCGGAGAACTCCTCCTTCTGCTCGTCGGTGGTGTCGGAGTCGAGTTCGACCTCACCCTTGGCGACGGACTGGAACTGCTTCTCCTCGAAGCCAGGGACCGAGTCGACCCACATCTCGTCGATCGGGTCGGTGAGCACCAGCACCTCGTAACCCTTGGCCTGGAAGGCTTCCAGATGCGGGGAGTTCTCGATACTCTGCCGCGACTCGCCGGTCAGGTAGTAAATGTGCTCCTGGCCGTCCTTCATACGCTCGACGTACTCACTCAGCGACGTCAGCTTCTCCGGGTCATTGGTCGACGCGAACGAGCAGATGTCGAGGATCGCGGTGCGGTTCTCGAAGTCGTCCAGCAGGCCTTCCTTGACCGCGCGGCCGAACTCCTTCCAGAACGTCTCGTACTTGTCGGTGTTCTCGGCCGCCATCAACGTCTTGACCGTCGAGAGGACCTTCTTGACCAGTCGACGGCGGATCAGCTGGATCTGCCGGTCCTGCTGCAGGATCTCGCGCGAGACGTTGAGCGAAAGGTCCTGCGCGTCGACGACGCCCTTCACGAAGCGCAGGTACTCCGGCATCAGCGCTTCGCAGTCGTCCATGATGAAGACGCGCTTCACGTACAGCTGGACGCCGCGTTTGCGCTCCCGCATGAACAGGTCGAGCGGCGCGTGTCCCGGCAGGAACAGCAGCGCCTGGTACTCGAAGGTGCCTTCGGCCTGGAGCCGGATGGTCTCCAGCGGGTCGTTCCAGTCATGCGCGACGTGCTTGTAGAACTCGTTGTACTCGTCTTCGGTGACGTCGCTGGAAGACCGGGCCCACAGTGCCTTCATCGAGTTGACCGTGGCGACCTCTTCGCCTTCGGTCATCCGGATCGGCCAGGTGATGAAGTCCGAGTACTTCTTGACGATCTGCTTGATCTTGGCGGCCGAGGTGTAGTCGAAGAGCTGGTCTTCGGTGTCCTCGGGCTTGAGGTGCAGGATGACCGACGTGCCCTGGGGCAGGTCCGGGACCGTCTCGATGGTGTACGTGCCTTCGCCCTCGGACTCCCACCGGACGCCTTCGTCCGAGCCCGCGTGGCGGGTCAGCAGCGTGACCTTGTCCGCCACCATGAAGCTGGCGTAGAAGCCGATCCCGAATTGGCCGATCAGATCCTGCGAGGCGGCGGAATCCTTGGTTTCCTTGAGCTTCGCCAGGAATTCCGCGGTACCGGATTTCGCGATCGTGCCGATCAAGGCGACGACGTCGTCGCGGCTCATGCCGATTCCGTTGTCCCGGACGGTGAGCGTGCGGTTTTCGGGGTCGGTTTCGATCTCGATGTGGAGATCGGCGGTATCGGCCTGAAGATCCTTGTCACGGAATGCTTCGAGGCGAAGTTTGTCCAGCGCGTCGGAGGCGTTGGACACCAGTTCCCGCAGGAAGGTGTCCTTGTTCGAGTAGATCGAGTGGATCATCAGCTGAAGCAGCTGACGTGCCTCCGACTGGAACTCGAGTGTTTCGGCAGAGGTGGTCACGCGGCGATATTACCGAGCGCGGACGAAGCCGCCAGTACACCTCTCGGCACGTCAGCCGTGCCGGGAGAAGATCTCCCGGATCTCGGTCAGCGCGTTCTGCCGTTCGACGTCGTCTTCGTACCCTCCGTCGGAAGCGCGAGCTTGGACGATCGCCTCGGGGGTGAACTCCTCGCCGAACCGGTAGTCGCCGAGGCAGTAGGCGAATCCCGACTCGCTCAGCGGGTCCAGGCCTTCCCGGCGGCAGTGGTCGAGGAAGCCTTCGGCCTGCCGCCACCGCTCACCGTCGAACCAGAACACCCCACCGGCGTAGTGGATCGCCGCCCCCGTCTCCGGATCGACGAGGTTCAGGGACTCGTAGTTTTCGGGGCGATCCCGCACCAACCCGACGAGCTGTTCGGGGACGCCGCCATAGAGCGCCTCCTGCACCCGGTAGTCCTCCTCGGCGAACAGGTTCAGGTCCGACTCGTGGTCGAAGGTCAGCAACAGCGCGCGCTGGTCCGGCGTGAAATACCAGACGGCCGACTGCCCGCCACCGTCATTCCAGGCGAACCGCTCCGCACCGTCCACCGCGATGGGCGTGATCTCGGTGATGGCGTCGATCACCACGGCACGGCGTCGCACCTCGTCGAGAGGTGTCGCCGCGAGGGCGGCCCAGATCTTGTCGCTCACCGGCGCAGACTACCGATCCGCGCTCCGGCGTTGAACCGGTCCGGCCCGCCATCCGTGTAACCGGATGAAGGCCGTCACCCGGAAGGAACCTCAGTTGCCCGTTTTCACCCGCCCCGCCCTGGTGGGCCTGCCGGGCGACCGGACGGCCTTCCACGAGATCGCGACCAGTGCGATGACGACGCTCTCGGCCGTCCTCGTGCTGTTCGCCCTGCTCGCGCCGAACGACCTCGACAGGCTGACGCCCGAAGCGTTCGTGCGGCTGCCGGTGGAGGCGCTGCTCGGGGTGGCGGTCGTGCTCATACTGCGCGACGGCGCCCGCCGGATCGTCGCGGTGTCCGCCGGCGCGGTCCTCGGGCTCCTGACCATCGTCAAGGCCATCGACCTCGGTTTCGGGGTCGCGCTGAACCGGCGCTTCAACCCGGTGTTCGACTGGGGTGTGGTCGGCAACGGCGTCGACCTGCTCGGGACGTCGATCGGGCGAAGCGCGGCGATCGCGTCGTTCGTCGGGCTGGCGCTGCTGTCCGCGGTCGTCGTCGTGCTGATGGCGTTGTCCGTGCTGCGGCTGAGCCGGGTCGTGGCCGGGCACCGGACCGGCTCGACCCGCGTGGTCGCCGTGCTCAGCGTCATCTGGATCGCGTGTGCGGCGTCCGGCGTCCAGCTCGCTCCGGGGCAGCCACTCGCGTCGCGCAGCGCGGCCGCCTTCGCCTACGACGACCTCCGCCAGGTGCGGGCGGATCTGCGGGACCGCGAGGCTTTCGCCGACGAGGTCGCCGTCGACGCCTTTCGCGACACCCCGCCGTCCGGACTGCTGAACGCGTTGCGCGGCAAGGACGTCCTGTTCACCTTCGTCGAGAGCTACGGACGGGTGGCCGTCCAGGATTCCGACATCGCGCCCAAGGTCGACGCCGTCCTCGACGCCGGGACGGCACGGCTGAAGACCGCCGGCTACGGCTCACGCAGCGCGTTCCTGACGTCGCCGACGACGAGCGCGGGCAGCTGGCTCGCGCATTCGACGTTCCAATCCGGCGTCTGGGTCGACAGCCAGCACCGCTACGACGATTTCGTGAAAACCGACCGGTTCACCCTCGGCGGCGCGTTCAAACGCGCGGGCTGGGAGACCGTCGGCGTGGTGCCCGCGCACACCGAGGACTGGCCCGAGGGCAAGGTCTACGGCTACGACCGCTACTACGACTCGCGCGGTATCGGGTATCACGGCCCGGCGTTCTCCTACGCCACGATGCCCGACCAGTTCACGCTTTCGGCTTTCCAGCGCGCCGAACGCACGAAGCCGGGTCACCCGCCACTGATGGCTGAAATCGACCTCGTCACCAGTCACTGGCCGTGGACGCCGCTCCCCCGGGCGGTCGACTGGAACGCCGTCGGCGACGGATCGATCTACAACCCCATGCCCTCGCAAGGGAAGACGCCCGACGAGGTCTTCACCGACCCCGCCAAGGTGCGCGGCGCGTACGGCGACTCGATCGCGTACTCACTGAACTCGCTGATCTCGTACGTGGAGACCTACGGAGACGACAACCTCGTACTGGTGTTCCTCGGCGACCATCAGCCGAATCCGATCGTCGCCGGCGAGGGCGCCGACCGCGACGTCCCGATCACCGTCGTCACGCGGGACAAGGCCGTACTGGACAAGGTCGCGGGCTGGAACTGGCAGGACGGCCTGAACCCGGACCGGAACGCGCCGAGCTGGCCGATGAACACGTTCCGGGACCGGTTCCTGACCACTTTCGCGCACTGACCCCCGGCCGGTCGGGGGTCAGTGAGTGGCCAGTGGTGCTGGTGGGCCGGAGGGCGAACGTGTCGTGTTCGGAGGTGGGCCGCATCCGGTGACCGTGTGGTTTTTGGCGCGTCAGGTGATCCAGAATCCACACGGTCCCGCACGACAGTCCCTGTCACCTCCGGATCCGGAGGTGACAGGGACCACGCCACTTCGCGTAAACCTCTATAGAACACGAGCCTGTCAAACGTCACCGATGGCGTCGCGGTACCGGTCGGCCAACGTGCGCAAGTAGTCGACTAAACACGCCGGAGCCGTCACCTCGAACCGGTAGCCGAGGAGTCCTAAGTGGACGGCCAGCGTCTCGATGCTGTCGGCGCCGGTATGCAGTACGCAGGTGCTCTCGTCGACTGCTTCGACCGTGCCGACGGCCGGGTTGATCCGCCCGGTCACCTCCGCCGCGGACGCGTGCACGGTGACGTCGGCCCGGTAACGCCAAGCGGCGGACGAGACTCCGCGCCGGACCCGGTCGGTGACGTCTTCTGGCAGGTCACGCGGGGTGAAACGCGGACCGGCCGGGATGCGCGGGGTCAGCCTGTCGACGCGGAAAGTACGCCAGTCGCCGCGATCGAGGTCCCATGCGACCAGGTACCAGCGGCGGCCCCAGTTGACAAGGCGGTACGGCTCGACCTTTCGGACGCTCTCGGAGCCGTCGTGGGTCTGATAGCCGAAGCGTAGCTGTTCGTGATCGCGGCACGCGGCGGTGAGCGTGGTCAGCGTTCCGGCGTCGACGCGTGGGCCGGGCTCGTCCCTCGGGACCGGGATCGTGTACGTCTGCAAGGCGTTCACGCGGCGGCGTAACCGCGACGGCAGCACCTGCTCCAGTTTGGCGAGCGCGCGCAACGACGTCTCCTCGATACCCGCGATGGTGCCGCCGGCGGCGGTACGCAGTCCGA
The DNA here is from genome assembly GCF_040682875.1 of Amycolatopsis sp. NPDC051071. Taxonomy (NCBI): domain Bacteria; kingdom Bacillati; phylum Actinomycetota; class Actinomycetes; order Pseudonocardiales; family Pseudonocardiaceae; genus Amycolatopsis; species Amycolatopsis sp. NPDC051071. The sequence goes on from NZ_JBFBBY010000052.1 coordinate 33,148, forward strand.
TCGCGACGGCGACGGCCTCCTCGTCGTCCAGCAGCAACGGCGGCAGCTCGGCACCCGCGCCGAGTCGGTAGCCACCGACGGAACCGCGGGTCGCGTTCACCGGGTAGCCGAGCGCACGCAGCCGCTCGACGTCGTTGCGGATCGTCCGCGCACTCACTTCGAGCCGGTCCGCCAGTTCGGCGCCGGTCCAGTCGCGGGGTGTCTGCAGCAGGGAGAGCAGACGCAGCAGTCTTGCCGAGGTCTCCAACATCTTTCCGAGACTGCCCTCCCATTAGGAACGGAATGTTCCTAATGGCACTCTACCTTGGTCTTATGAGCGCAAACACCGAGATCAAGCCCTTCCGCGTGGACGTCCCCCAGGCCGAACTGGACGATCTGGCCGACCGCCTCGCCCGGGTCCGCTGGGCGAACGAACTGCCTGCCGACCAGGTGACCGATGGGGTGCGGCGCGGACCGGTCACGCCGGGCTGGGAGTACGGCGTGCCACTGGAGTACGTACAGCGGCTGGTCGCGTACTGGCGCGACGGTTACGACTGGCGCGCATGGGAGGCGAAGCTCAACGAGCACCCGCAGTTCACGACGGAGATCGACGGGCAGAACATTCACTTCCTGCACGTCCGCTCGCCGGAACCGGACGCGACGCCGCTCGTCCTGACCCACGGCTGGCCCAACTCGGTCTTCGAATACCTCGGCCTGATCGACCGGCTGACGGACCCGCGCTCACACGGCGCGAACCCGGCGGAGGCCTTCCACGTGGTGATCCCGTCACTGCCCGGGTTCGGGTTTTCCGGCCCCACGCGTGAAAAAGGCTGGAACCGCTACCGCACCGCGCGGGCGTGGGCCGAACTCATGCGGCGCCTCGGCTACGAACGCTATGGCACGCACGGGAACGACGCCGGTTCGTTCGTCGCCCCCGAAATCGGCCGCGTCGACCAGGAACACGTGATCGGCGTGCACGTCACGCAACTGTTCTCGTTCCCCAGCGGCGATCCGGCCGAGTTCGAGGGTATGACGGAACAGGAGCTGGAGTACGTGCGGTTCCTGCAACACTTCAACGACGACATGTCCGGCTACGCGAAACTGCAGGAAAGCGCGCCGCAGAACCTCGCACACGCGCTGGCCGATTCGCCGTCCGGGCAGCTGGCGTGGAGCGCGCAACTGCTGGCGGGGACGAGCGACGACCACGTGCTCACCAACGCGACCCTGTACTGGCTGACGAACACGGCGGCTTCGGCGGCACGGTTCTACTACGAGGACAAGCACGCCGAACACCCGGCCGAGCCGACGACCACGCCGACCGGCCTGGCGAGTTTCGCCTACGACTTCCGGCCGCTGCGGCGCTTCGCCGACCGCGACCACGCGAACATCGTCTCCTGGACGGAATTCGACCACGGCAGCCACTGGGCGACCCAGGACGCTCCGGAGTCGCTGGTGGGGGACTTGCGGCGGTTCTTCGCCGACCTCAAGTAAAGCTCGTGAGTGATTTGGGTCGTTCTAACGACGGGTGTTTCAGGTACCTACGGCGGGTGAGCCGGTTAGCGGCCGGTCCTTGAAGGACTCCTGGAGGGACCCAGAGTCCCTCAAAGTTCCCCTCACTCGTCCCGGAAGGCCATCATGAGCCCCCACAGCACCACCAGTCACCACGGCGGCGCGTGAAGGACCCCTTCCCCAAGTACAGGAAGGACCCCTTCCTTGCGCCTAGGTACAGGAAGGGGGCCTTCCTGTACCTAGGCAAGGAGACAGTAGGTACCCAAGACACTCTTGGCCCTGACGACCTAAATCACTCACGAGGCCCACGGCGCCGTCCAGCAGAGCCAGGTGCTCCTCCCCCAGCTCCAGCTCGAAGGCCGGCCGGATCGCTTCGTAGTGCTCCCAGGTCCGCGGGCCGATCAGCGGCAGCACCCGCGGCGACGTCTGCCGCAGCAGCCAGGCCAGCGCCACCTGGTTCCCGGACGTACCCATCTCCCGCGCGACCTTCTCGACGGCGACCATCCGCGCCTCGTTTTCCGGACCGGCGTAGGTCTGCCAGACCGGATGCGCGAGGCGGCGCGCGGAGTCGTCGTAGATGCCGCGCAGGATCGACGAGTACGCGGCGAGGCCCGCGCTCGGCCTGTCCGGCATCGCCGCCGGGCTGCACCTCGTGCTGGACCTGCGTGACGACGCGGGAGCGGCCGACGTGGTGCGGCGGGCGGCGGCCAAAGGACTGCGCGTGGCCGATCTCGACGACTACCGCGCCACCCCCAGCACACCCGGGCTCGTCCTCGGCTACGGCAACCTCGCCGACGGTTCCGTCGGCACCGCCGCCCGCCTGCTCCGTGAGGCCATCGGAGAAGCGGCCTCACGGACGTGATCGTGACAGGCGGCGGTTTCAACCCGGCAACACCGCGCAGTAATCTGGCGAACGGGGAGGTGAGCGCGTATTTCCGGCTTCGGTTTCGGCGTACTCGGCCCGCTTGAGGTGACCCTCGACGGGAAGCCGGTGACGATCGGCGGCCCCAAACTGCGGGTCCTGCTGGCCGCCCTGCTGGTGCGGGCCAACACGACGGTCTCGCTCGACCGGCTCGCCGATCACCTGTGGGGCGAGGACCAGCCGTCCACCGCCCGCAAGAGCACGCAGGTGTACGCGCTGCGCCTGCGCCGGACGCTGGGTGACGGGCTGATCGAGACCAGGCCGGACGGCTACCTGATCCGGCTGCGGCCCGATCAGCTCGACTTGCTGCGGTTCCGGCAGTTGGCCGAACGGGCAAGAGAAGCGGGCAAAGCGGGTGATTCCGCCACGGAACTCGCCTTTCTGGCCGAGGCGCTGGAGTGCTGGCGTGGCCTGCCGCTGTGCGACGTCCCGTCGGAATCCCTGCAGCGCGACGAGGCCGCGCGCCTCACCGAGGACAGGCTGCGCACGCTGGAGCACTGGATCGAAGCCGGTCTCGAAGCGGGCAGGCACCGGGAGCTGGTCGCCGAACTGGTCACGCTCACCAAGGAACACCCGTGGCAGGAGACGTTCTGGGCGCAGCTCATCACGGCACTCGCCCGGTCCGGCCGCCGCGCCGACGCACTGGACACCTACCGCTCCACGCGCCGGATGTTCGCCGACGAACTGGGCATCGAACCCGGCCCCCGGCTCCGGCGGGTCCACGACGCGATCCTCAACGAGGACACCGATCCCCTGCCGGAGACGATCTGCCAGCTGCCGCCGGACGTCCACCGGTTCGTCGGCCGCGTAAGCACGATCGCCGAACTCACCGGGCTGTCGCTCACCGAGACCGGGCGGAACGTGGTGATCTCCGGGCCGCCCGGGGTCGGGAAGACGGCGTTCGCGGTGCATGTCGCGCACCGGTTCCGGTCGTATTTCCCGGACGGGCAGCTGTATGTGAACCTCCAGGGGTACGCCGCGGGCCCACCGCTGGATCCGTCGGCCGCGCTGACCCGTTTCCTCGACGCCCTGGGCCTGCACCGGGACCGTGTCCCGGCCGAGCCCGCCGAGCAGGCGGCGTTGTTCCGCAGTGTGCTGGCGGACAAGAAGATGTTGCTGCTGCTGGACAACGCGGTGCACGTCGACCAGGTCCGGCCACTGCTGCCGGGCCGTCCCGGTTGCGCGGTGCTGATCACCAGCCGCAACGACCTGCGCGGGCTCGCCGTCAACCCGGGCGCGGTGCACCTGCCGCTCGGCGTGCTCACCGAGGCGGAGTCCCGCGCGGTACTCACCGAACTGCTCGGGCCCGCGCGCACGGCCGCCGAACCCGATGCGGTCGGCGAACTCGCCGCGGCCTGCGCGTATCTGCCGCTGGCACTGCGGATCGCCGGGGCGAACCTCGCCGCCGACGCCGGCCGCAGCGTCGCCGAGTACACCGCCGAGCTGACCCGCTCCGGGCGGCTGGAGGAACTGGCCATCGACGGCGACGCGTCGTCGGCGGTGCGGGGCGCCTTCGACCGGTCCTACGTCCGGCTGTCCGAACAGGACCGGACGTTGTTCCGGATGCTCGGCAGGGCACCGGGTCCGGACTTCGGTGTCCCGGTGGCGGCCGCGGTCGCGGGCCTGCCGAAGATGGAGACCCGCCGCGCGCTCGACCGGCTCGCCGCGGCGAATCTGTTGCAGCGGCACGCTCCCGGCCGTTACCAGTTCCACGACCTCATCCGCGAGTACGCCGCCGAACGCGGTTGCGCCGAGGACCCGCCGGACGAGGCGACGGCGGCGCTGTCACGGATGATCGATCTGTACGTGGAGACCGCCGCCATGGCGACCCGGGTGCTCTACACCGGCGCCGCCTCGCCGGTCTTCGACGAGCACACGGCCCTTCGCTGGCTGGACACCGAGCGGTACAACCTGGTCGACACGATCGCCTGCGCCACCACGGACCCCGTGTACCAGCCCGCCGCGTGGCGGCTGATCGACGTGCTGCGTGGCTACCTCCAGGCGAGCGGGCACGCCCGCGAGGCCGTCGCGACGTGCGCGGCCGCGCTACGTTCGGCGACCGAGGCAGGCGACCTGCGGGCACGGCTCTCCCTGCTCGACGTCCTCGGTCAGATGTCCCACAACCTCAGCGACTACGGCCTCGCCGTCGACCATTTCCAGCAGGCGCTCGAAGCCGCGCGGGAACTCAAGGACCTCGACGCGGAGACCGACGCGCTGCGGAACCTCGGCCGCGCCTCCAGCCAGCAAGGCAAAGCCAGGCAGGCACTGCACTTCCACGGTCAGGCGCTGTCGGTCAGCCGGGCCGCGGGCAACACCGGCGCGGAAACACTGGCGCTGAACTGCATTGGCGTCATCCACACCTTCACCGGCAGGCCGAGGACCGCGGTCGACTGGCATGAGCGATCCCTGCGGCTGGCCAGGGAAACCGGGCAGCGGGACGCGGCGTTCCACGCGCTCAACGGCCGCGGGATCGCGTTGTGGGCGCTGGGCAGGCTCGACGAGTCCATCTCCGACCACGAACAGGTGCTCGCGTACACCCGCGAAGCCGGGCTCGGGTTCGGGGAGACCGCGACCCTGAACTGCCTGGCCGAGACCCATTGCGACGCGGAACGCTTCGATCTCGCGATGGCGCAAGCGGTCGAGTGTCACGAACGGTCACTGCAGATCGGTGACCGGCGCGGCGAGGCGGCGGCCGTCGAGATCATCGCGACCGTGCGGAACCGGAGGGGAGAACACGCCGAAGCACTCACAGGACTGCACGAGGCGCTGCGCGTGTTCACCGAAATCGGCTTCGGTTACGGGCAGGGCTCGGCCCGGCTCGGCCTCGCCGTCGCGCACCGGTGTCTCGGGGACGCCGCGAAAGCGTTGGAGTACAGCGAAAAAGCACTGACCACACTGCGCGACAACGGCCAGTTACTCCTCGAAGCGGACGTCCTCACCGAAATCGCCCACGCCCGGCTCGACCTCGGCGAGCCGGAAGAAGCCGGGCGCCTGGCCGACGAGGCGGTGCGGCTGGCCGCGAAACGCGGACGGCGGCTGCCGGAGGAACGGGCGCGGGCGGTGCTGAAGCTCATCCGCGGGAGTCACTCCGCCATACGGTGAAGCAGGAAGATCCCGTACTGACCGACGAACGGATGACGGCCGCGGAAGCCGGTTAACCCACCAGCCTCCTGGCGTGGTCGAGCAAATCCGCCGCCGAGGCACCGGCCGCGTACCGCGCCGCGTTCAGGGTGTGGATCGCGGCACCCAGCGGATCCGGGTTGGTCGCTTGGTGGATCGCCTGCCACAACCAGGCGTGCTCCCGGTGCGCGTGCAGTTGCGACTTCCTGATCAGGGTCTCCGCCTCCGGGCTCAGCCGCCGATGCGCCAGCGTGTCCGCGATGACGGGGTCTCCCGCGACACCGGAGGCTTCGGCCGCGGCCGAAGCGGCGTGCCAGGCCAGATCACGCAGTGCCTCGTCCGGGAGGAAGGCCAGTTTGCCGGTGTCGTCACCCAAAGGACTGTTGCCGGTATACGTTCGCGAGCCGTCGTCGTTGCGCTTTTCGGGATACAACTCCGGCAGCTGCGGCAGGATCCGGTACGCCACATCCGCCGCGGTCATCCGTTCGATGTCTTCGGGCAGCATCCGGTACCCGGTGTACCGCTCGATGGCGACGAGGGCCTTCTCGTCCCGATCGCGATAACTGTGGAAATCGAGGCCTGCCAAGGCTTCGAGCACCCGCGGATCCTCGATGTCCTCCGGATACCCGAGTTCGAACCCGGCGTGAACGGTCCCTTCGTCCGCGAAGGACAACCGGGTCACCCCGTTGATGTTCCAGAAGAAGCTCGCCGTCCGGCCCGCCCGCGACAGCGGCTCCAGCACCGGCCGGTGCGAAGCCTGGTAACCGTTGAACTCCACGGCCAGCACCCCGCCCTCGACGCGGAGTACGACCACCCACGGGTCGAGATCGAAGTCCTGCGACAGTTCCAGCGCGGACACCGGCTCGGCCGGGTCGGCACCGAAGCCGCGAAGCACCTCCTCGGCGGAGGCACCCGCGACCACCGTGACCGTCGCGGCTTCACCCAGCGCGCTCTCGCGGATCCACCGGTAGACGGCCTCCGGCGGGGCCTCGATCTCGGGCACGGGCTCGCCACGCAGGACATGACCGAGCCGGTCACCGCGTTTGTGCACGATGTCCGGCCCCGGCGGTGCCTCCCAGAGCACGAGTTCGTACCGCTCCCGCTCCTCGCCGTCCCGGCCGATCGCGTGCACCCGAACCCGGAGATCTCCGGGCCACGGCGGGGTTTTCGGCTGGTGGGCGGCGCTGGCACCCAAGGTGGCGTCGCCTTGTTCGGCCCGCCAGGAGACCTCGACGACCTCGTCCCACCAGTCGAGGTCCACGTCCTCCGGCGCTTCTTGGAGGATCCGCGTCGCGACGTTCACGTGGCCATCGCCGAGCCCGGTCCGGACGGCGACACCACCGGGGACCACGACGACGAGGCCGTTTCCACTGAAGTCCGCTTCGCCCTCGACCGGACGCTCGGCCAGCGTGAACCGATGCCCGCGCACGTCGGCCGAACCCGACGAAGACGACGGCAGCAGGTACTCGGCCCGGCGCTTCTGAAGCAACGCGGCCGCATACGCGGGCGGCATCGGACTTTCGCTCAACAGAGCCGAAACGGCGCCGAGCGCGACCCCGACGACGGCCGCGGGCCTGCCGGCGAGCAGCGGGGCGCCGACCCGTCGCAGGATCGGCGCAGCGACCGCGACGGCCAGCGCGAGATGCACCGCGCCGTGCTCGGCGGCGATTTCCTCGTCTCCGCCGAAGTCCGGCGCGGGCGTCAGCAACGGGATCACGTCCTCGTGTGCGGCGGCCTCGGCAACCAGGGCCACGATCAGCCCGGAGATCCCCGGGCGGAGCTGGTCGAGCAGCCGGACCGCGGTGACGGTCTCGGGATTCGGCCCGTCCGTCGTCATGAAGCCGAAGGACCGCGGTGTCGCATCCGGTCCCGGCACCGCCGCCGCGACCTCGTCGGGGAGGTCGGCCGCCAGTCCGTCCACCAGGAGTTCGAGCGCGCCGAGCAGCCGTTCGGAGATCGGATCGCCGAGAGAACGCAGTCCGCTCAACGCCTCCGACTCGCCAGGACCGCGCGTCGGCCGTCCCGCGCGCAGCCCGAAGACGTCCGGTTTCGCCTCCGGCACGGCCAGCCTGCCGAGCGCCGCCGCGGGACCACGCGGGATCCGGCCGAGCAGTTCCGGGAACACCCCGGCGACCAACGGTACGAGCGCCTCCGCCAACCCCGGCGGGACCTCGACGTGCTCTTCCACCCCAGTACCTCCACGCTTCGTCGTCGTCGCGTGGCACCGTAGCGATCCCCTCCGACAGGAATCGCGCGCCCGAACGCGGCGAAACCCCCGGTCTCCCGGGAGCTTCGCCGCATCGAACGCCTCTGAGGAGAACAGAGCGCGCTGAGCCATCGGATGGGTACATCGTCGGCTCCAGGGACTCGCCTGGGTGGTGGCCTTGCCCTGATGCCTTCGACGGTAAGGGTTTCCGTGCCGCACGAACAAGGGTTCACAAGCCCGTTCGGCGAAAGGAACGGCGGCCGGTCCCGCCGACGGGACAGGGCGTGTCTGACTTCGTCAGCCCGGCAGCACCGACTGGACGGCTTCCGGGGTCCGCGCGACGACTGTCGTGCCGTCGTCGGCGGTGATGATCGGTCGCTGGATCAGTTTCGGATGCGCGGCAAGGGCCTCGATCCACCGGTCACGGTCGGCGGGTGTCCGGCCCCAGGTCTTCAGCCCGAGTTCCTTCGCGACCGCCTCGGCGGTGCGCGTGATGTCCCACGGCTCCAGCCCGAGCCGCTTGAGGACCGCCTTCAGTTCCTTCGCCGTCGGCGGCTCCTCCAAATACTTCCGCACGGTGTACTCGGCTCCCGCGTCGTCCAGCATCGACACCGCCGAGCGGCATTTGGCGCACGCCGGGTTCACCCAGATCTCCATCACGGCCACCTCTGTTCGAAAAGTGCTCAACCGGTGAGCACTTTGCCTCCGCATGATGGTCACAGACGTTACGACGAAAGGAACCCCGCCGTGTGCGAGCCCACCTTCACCGCCGCTTCCCCCGCCGAGTGGCGTGCCTGGCTGACCGAGAACGCCGCTGACGAAAAGGAGGTCTGGCTGGTCATCCACCACAAGGACAGCGGGGTGCCGGGCATCCGCATCCACGAGGCGATGGAGCAGGCGCTGTGCTTCGGCTGGATCGACGGGCTGCACCGCAAGAACGACGCCGTCAGTTCGCGGCTCCGGTTCACCCCGCGTGGCCCCCGCAGTTCGTGGAGCCGCGTCAACCGCGAGCGGGCCGCTCGCCTGATCGCCGACGGCCTGATGACCGCACGCGGGCAGGCGATGATCGATCTGGCCAAGGACAAGGGCCGCTGGCAGGTCGTACCCGACGGCGCGGGTGTCCCCGAGGACCTGCGTGCCCGGTTCGACGTCGACCAGTCCGCTCGCGACAACTTCGAGAAATTCCCGCCGTCGTTGAAAAGGCTGATCCTGGAATGGATTCTGACGGCGAAGAAGCCGGAGACCCGGGAGCGCCGGATCACCAGGACGGTCGAACTCGCGGCCCGGAACGTCCGCGCCCATCACCCGGCGCGGTGACTCAGGTCGCCTCTCGCCGTGCGACGAGGAGTGCGATGTCGTCCTGCGCCGGTGTCCCGCCGACGAGCGCGGCCATCATCCGCGCGCAGACGACCCCTGGCTGGTCGGGGGTGACGACCTCGGTGAGCCGCCGCAACCCGACGTCGATCAGCTGACCCCGGCGCTCCACGAGACCGTCGGTGTAGAAGGCGACCACGGACGCCGGCGGCACCTCGACCACGGTTCTTCGGCGCTTCAGCCCGGCGACGCCGATGGGCGGGTCGACCGGGACGTCGACGAGTACCGCCGGCAAGCCGGGCACCGCGAGCACCGGCGGTAAGTGTCCCGCGAGGGAGATCTCGACGCTGTCCCGCGATGGCGACACGATCCCGTACACGACGGTGGCCAGCGCGCCCGGCTCGAAGTACCGCACCTTGTTGTCCAATTTGGACAGTACTTCCGCCGGGTCGTCCCATTCGAGTGCGTAGGCGCGAAGCACGCTACGCAGCCGTCCCATGATCACGGCGGCGTTGAGGCCGTGCCCGGCGACGTCACCCATCACGATGCCCAGCCGGTCCCCCGGCAACGGGAACAGGTCGTACCAGTCACCGCCGACCCCGGGTTCAGTACCCGGCACGTATCTGGCGGAGAACCGCATCCCGTCGACGTCGGGCAGCCGCCCGGGCAACAGGCTCCGCTGCAGCGCGGCCGCGGCGGCGCGATCGGTGGCGGCGACTTCGATCTGCACCTCCAGCGCGAGCCGTGCGGCCACCAGTTGCAGCAGTTCGACGTCGGCCTCCGGGAACTCCCGCGGTGTCACCGACCCGACGTGCAGCACGCCGACCAGTTCGTCGCCCGCCAGCATCGGCACGCCGAGCAGCGTCCGGAGGCCGCGCTCTTGCAGGAGTGAATTGACCACGGTGGTCTCGTCGACCTGGTCGAGGATCACCGGACGCCGTTCCGCGGCAACCCGGCCCGCGAACCCCGCGCCGACGGCGACCCGGACGTCCTGGAAGACCTCCTCCTCGATCCCGGAAGCGGCGATGGCCTGCAGCTGCCGCGCCGACGGGTCGTGGCGAAGCACCGTGGCCGTGTCGACGCCGAGCAAATCGCGCACCCGCGCCAGGATCGTCGCCATCACCTTCTCCTGGGCGAGGTACCCGAGGGCGGCGTCGGTGATGGCTTCGAGCACTTGGAGCCGGTCGTCGGCGGTCGGGGTCTCGGACATGCGCTGAGCCTAACCAGTGAAGTCCCGCGGCCCGGCCCAGGTCGTGGCCAATTCGTCGAGACCGGCGGCGAGTTCCGGGCTCGGCGGGATGGCGTCACGCGGAACCCGGCAGGCCAGCGCCGTCCCGAGACCTGCCATGCGGATGACGCCGTCGATCAGCGCCTCCGGTTCCTCCGGCCAGTCGAATCCCGGCTGCGCGATCAGCAGGCTGACGCAGCCGTGCATCGCCGACCACAGGCCCATCGCCAGGATTTCCGGTTCGCCACGCAGGATCCCGGCCCGTACGCAGGCGGCGGTGGCGTCGGCGAGGTAGCGGAAACAGGCGACCGCACCCGGCGACGAGCCGCCGGACGGACGCATCAGGAGTACGCGGTACTGCACCGGATGGTCCAAGGCGAACCGGGCGTAGACCCGCGCGCACCGGGAAAGCGCACGCATCGGGTCGTCGACCTCGCCCGCCCTGTCCCGCATCCGGTGCGCGAGTTCGTCCCACACCCGAAGGCAGACGGCCTCCAGCAACGCGTCGCGGTTCGGGAAATGCAAGTACACCGACGGAGTGGAAACGCCGGTCCGCTGGGCGACGGCACGCAGGGTCAGCGCCTCGTCGGTGCCCGTTTCGCCGAGCAGGGCTTCGGCGGCGCCCAGGATCTCCTCGCGCAGCTTCTCCCCTTCACCCGGCCGCGCCTTCGTCCGTTTCGCGCCCATGCCGTGATGCTGCCAGCATTCACTTGACACCGTCAACTTGACAGTGTCAGCTTGAGCTCATGGCGCACTTCCAGACCGCGACCGCCCTGATCCGCCGGGGCGACGGCACCGTATTCGACACCGAACTCGATCCACAGTGGACAATCGGGACGAAGCTGCACGGCGGCTATCTCCTCGCGGTGCTCGCCAAGGCCGCCGCGGCGGTCTCGTCGCATCCGCATCTGACCGCGATCAGTGGTTCCTTCTCGGTGGCGCCGGAGCCCGGCCCCGCGGTCGTCGAGGTCGAGGTCCTGCGTGAAGGCCGAGGTCTCAGCCAGTTGCGCGCCCGGCTGAGCCAGCACGGCGCGCCCTGCACGGAGGCCCTGATCACCCAGGGCACGCTGACGGACGGCGACGCGTGGTGGTCCGGAGTGGACCCGGTCGAGATCCCGCCGGAACAGGACTGCTTCCCCGTCCCCTCCGACGGCGGCAACGGGTTCCGCCTCGGCCTGATGGACGTCGTCGAGCAGCGGATCGACCCGGCCTCGGCGGGCTTCGCGATAGGACAGCCGTCCCGGAAAGGCGTCATCTCGTCCTGGCTGCGGCTCGCCGACGGCACCGACTGGGATCCGGTGAGCCTGCTCGTGGCGCTCGACCCGGTGCCACCGATCTCCTACGACCTCGGCATCGCGGGCTGGGCGCCGACCGTCCAGTTCACCGCGTACCTGCGGGGAATCCCGGCACCGGGCCCGGTCCGCGTGCGGATGCGAGCCGGCGAGATCGGCGGCGACCGGATGGACGAAGTGGCCGAATTGTGGGACGGGAAGAACCGGCTCATCGGACAAGCGACCCAGATCGCCGCCGTCCGCGTCCCTTGAGCGTTTCGGTCTGCCTGAAACAGGGCGCTGACCCGGCTTCGGGAGTTAAGATCCGGCGTCGACGTCATGTTCTGGGGGCAGGACCATGGAAGTGGAACCACGCCGCGCGGACGCGGGCGGCTCCGACTCCGGCGGGGCCGAGATCACCCGGCTCTGCCGGACGCTGGTGCCGCTGGCAGCGGCCGGTAAGCACGCCGAGGCGGCGTCGGCCTACCGGTGGGTGACCCGGGCCTCGACCGGTGCGCCGCGCCAGTACGGTGACCACGCCCTGCGGCTGGAGTTCTGCGCGCTCACCGGCAACGAGCACACCGGATTCGATCTTCTGTCGCTTTTGGACGGTGTCGGTGACCATCCCGGCACCGACGACAGGCTGGAGTTCTTCGCCGCGGCCGCCCTGCTCACCCGCAGGCTGACCGAAAGCGGATACGGCGAGACCCGATTCGTCCTCGACGGACCCTACGACGGCCTTTCCGTGTGCCTGCTGCACCGGCGGCTGCGGGCGGCGGCGTTCGTCGAGGCCGAGGAGCTCGACGAACGCGACCACACCACTTACTTCACCGATTACGCCGAACGGAAGATGGCGGCCAAACCGGTCGCGGAGTTCGTACCGCTCCTGCCTTCCGCGCTCCCCCGGGTCCCGATCCTGCCACCACCGGACCTTTCCGCGGAGGAACTCGTGGTCCGCGCCGAAATCCACAATCACCGGTGCGAGGCGGAAGAGGCACGGGCGTGCCTCGCCGCGATCGGCACCGTGCCGGAGGGGATCGCCCCGCGGCTGGCCGAATTGCGTGCGATCTTCTTCCAGGGCGGCGACACCGAAGAGCGGCTGCGCCGCGCGGCCGCCGGGTTCCGGCGCGAAGGCGACGAAACCCGGTTCCTGCTCAACCAATGCTGGCTCGGCCTGTGGCTGGTCTTCGATGATCAGGCCGAAACCGGGGTCGCGCTGACGACGGTCGCGGCGGCCCGGTTACGCGCCGGGACCGACGACCACGCGGCCGTCTGGGGCGAACATTGGCTGGCCCACGTGCTTTCCGGACAGGGACGCACTCCGGAGGCGTACGAAGCCTTGCGACGCGGGGCGGAACGCGCCCGCGAGGCTGGTGACCCACTGCTCCTCGGGACTCTCCTGTGCCTGGAGGCGTCGCTGAGGAACGGCGACGGCGAGGATCCCGTCGTCACACTGGAACTCGCGCAGGAGGCGACGGACGCCTTCATCATCGGCAACGTCGGCGAGAAGGCCGTCGAAGCCGTCGAGCAGGCGCGGATCGCCTACGAGCGCGCGGGTTCGCTCGACGAACTCGACGTGTTCGTGGAGCACCTGCTGGCGACCCTGCCCGTCGGCGGCCCGGAACGGTTGCGCGGGCATCTGCGGCAACTCCGGGCGGTTTCCCTGATCGGCACCGGCCGGTTCGCCGACGCCGTCGACGATGCCTATGCCTCACTGGGTATCGCGGCGTCGAGGGGCAAGGACACCGCGGAACACTGGTACGTCCTCGTCACCGCCCTGCACGGCGCCGCACGCTACGACGAGGTGCTCGATGTCGCGCCCCGCACCATCGACCTGCTCGCCGGGTTACCGGACTGGGCCTACCGGTGCCGGTGGATGTACGCCGACGCCTACCGCGCACTCGGCGAATCCTCGCGCGCCTTCAACGAATACTCCATCCTGGCCGAAATCCTCGAAGAGGCGGGCGACACCGGACATTCGTACATCTCGGTGAGCATGGCGGCCGCCGAACAGCTCGACCTGCTCGGCTATGGCGCGAACGCCGCCGACTTCTACGCACGCGCCGCCGACGCCGCGCTGGCGATCGGTGGCGGCTACGTCGCCGCCACCTGCCGTAACGCCGCGACGCTCTCCCGGCTGAGATCCGGCGACCTCGACGCGGCACTGACCGCACTCGACGCCGCGGAAACCGCCGTCCACGCCGTCGAAACCGAAACCGCGCCCGCCCGCGATCACCTCGTCGCCCAGCTCGACCACGTCGCCGCCCACGTGCTCAGCGCGGTCGGCCGGATCCGGGAAGCCGCCCGCCGCGCCCTCCGCGCGGCGGAAACCTTCCACCGGATCGGCGAAGCCGAGTCCGCCCGCGACGTCGACCTGCTGCTGGAACAGATCCTCCTGGGAGAACAGACCTGAGTCATAAGGTGGCGGCGTGGCGCGAGGGTCGTGAGTGATTTGGGTCGTTAGAACGACCCAAAAAAACAACCAACCCCCCCCCCCGCCCCCCCCCCCGGGTTGGGAGGGGGCGAGAGGTAAGTTTGTGGGTGGGGGGAAATA
>NZ_JBFBBY010000053.1:0-46976 GCF_040682875.1 Amycolatopsis sp. NPDC051071
GTCACGCACCCCTTCCCTCGGCTCAGCCGAGGGAAGGGGTCCTTCACGCGGCGTCGTCGTGGCTTGTGGGGTCGTGGGGCCAGAGGTGCGTTGCCGGGGCAGTGAGGGGAACTTTGAGGGACCCCAGGTCCCTCAGGGAGTCCTTCACGGACCTGCTCCACTCGCCACAGGTACTCGACGCACGTCGGGTTTAACGACTTAGATCACGACCGGAGCCCCCTTTCTTGACCGATCAGTCCAGATGTGGTTACCTTCTTCTCGTGTCCAGGGTGAAGGAATTCGACGTCGACGCGGCCTGTGAGGCCGCCATCGAACTGTTCTGGCGGCAGGGGTACGAGGCCACTTCGGTCAGTGACCTCGTCGCCGAGCTCGGCATCGGCAAAGCCAGTCTCTACGCGACCTTCGGTACCAAGCACGAGCTGTACCTGACGGCGCTGAACCGCTACATCGCCCGGGGCGACGAGCGGTTCGTGGAGGATTTCGCCGGGCCGGGCCCCGCGCTGGCGGGCGTGCGGCGGCTCATCGGGCGCTACTTGGCCGAAATCCTCGACGAATCGGGGCGGAAGGGCTGTTTCGTGGTCAACGCGGCGATGGAACTGATGCCACGCGATCCCGAGGTCGCCCGGGTGGTCGAGCGGAGCTGGGACAGGCTTGAGCTCGCCTTGCGGATGGCGTTGAGCAGGGCGAAAGCGCAGGGCGAACTCGTCCCCGGCGCCGACCCGGAGACACTCGCCGGCTTCCTGCTCACCGTCCTGCAGGGAATGCGGGTGCTGAGCAAGAGCCCGGATCCCGCGGCACGGGCGCGGGCGGCGGCGGGGGAGGCCCTCGCCGTTCTCGAAACCTCTCGCAGGCACTAATACTAGAACGATCGGATCAGAAAGTGGGAACTGTGGGGAAGCGATTCAGCGGCAAGGTCGTCCTGGTCACCGGGGGAGGTTCCGGGATCGGGCGCGCCACAGCGGTGGCCTTCGCGCGTGAAGGCGCGCAGGTCGTCGTTTCGGGCCGGGATGACGAGAAGCTGCGTCAGACGGTGAAGGAGATCGAGGCCGACGGCGGTACTGCCGACGCGGTGGTCGCCGACGTCGGTATCGGCGCCGACGTCGAACGTCTCGTCTCCGAAACCGTGCGGCGTCACGGCAAACTCGACATCGCGTTCAACAACGCCGGCGTCCTCGGCAGCCCGGCGCCGACGGCGGACCTCGATGAAGACGGCTTCAACGCCGTCGTGCGGACCAACCTCACCGGCACTTGGCTGTCCATGAAGCACGAGATCACGCAGATGCGGCGTGACGGCGGGGGAGTCATCGTCAACATGGCCTCCAACATCGGCTCGCACAAGCGCCTGCCGGGATTGGCCGCCTACGCCGCTTCGAAGGCCGCGGTGGACGTGCTGACCCGCACCGCCGCCCGCGACCACATCGCCGAAGGCATCCGCATCAACGCCGTCAGCCCGGGATCCACCGACACCGGGATGTCGTTCCGGCCCGGCGAGACCGAGGCCGACCGCGCCGAACGGCTTGGCGCGGTCATCCCGCTCGGCCGGATCGGCAAGGTCGAGGAGATCGCCGCGGCCGTGCTGTGGCTGGCTTCCGACGAGTCCGCGTACGTCGTCGGGCACGACATCGTCCTCGATGGCGGCGCGAGCGCCTGAGCTTCAGCCGCGCGAAGGCAGTAATTCCTGCATCTTCGTTTTGATCCCCTGTGTCACGAGGCGCCACGCGTGGGGATCTCCCTTGAGCACGGCTTCGGTCATCGACTTCAACTGCTCGAAGGTGGCGTGCGGCGGGATCGGCGGGACTTCGGGGTCGCATCGGACGTCGAGCACGGTCGGTACGCCGGCCGACAGCGCGACGTCCCAGGCCTCACCGAGCCGGGCGGGATCGTCGACGGCGATCCCGCCGAGGCCGATCGCGATGGCGAAGTCGGAATAGGAAACTTCCGGCAGGCTCTGCGAGGGTTCGAACTTCGGCGAACCGCCCATCCCGCGCAGTTCCCAGGTGACCTGGTTCAGATCACCGTTGTGGAATACGCAGATGACGCACCGCTGGTCGGCCCACGACTCGCGGTACCGGGCGATGGTCAGCAGTTCGGCCAGCCCGTTCATCTGCATCGCACCGTCGCCGACCAGCGCGATCACCGGCCTGCCGGGGTGGGCGAACTTCGCGCCGATCGCGTAGGGCACGGCGGGTCCCATCGTCGCGAGCGTCCCGGACAGCGAACCCCGCATCCGGCCGCGCATCCGGAGGTTCCTGGCGTACCAGTTGGCCGCCGAACCGGAGTCGGCGGTGACGATGGCGTCTTCGGGAATCCGTTCCGAAAGCTCGTGCACGATCCGCATCGGGTTGACCGGATTCGCTTCCAGCATCGCCTGCCGGGTGACGGTCTCCTGCCAGGCACCGGTGTTCTTCTCGATCTGCTCGCGCCAGCCCCGTTCGGTTTTCCGTTCCAGCAAGGGAATCAGCTGCTGCAGTGTGCTTTTCGCGTCGCCGAGCAGGTTGACCTCGGTCGGGTACCGCAGCCCGATGAACCGCGCGTCGATGTCGATCTGGACGGCGCGGGCCTGCCCGAACTCCGGCAGGAACTGCGCGTACGGCATATTCGAGCCGACGATGAGGAGGGTGTCGCAGTCACGCATCATCTCGTAGGTCGGCCGGGTACCGAGCAGCCCGATCGAGCCGGTGACATACGGCAGGTCGTCGGGTAGGACGTCCTTGCCCAGCAAGGCCTTCGCCACCCCGGCGCCGGTGAGTTCGGCGACCTCGCGCAGTTCGGTGACGGCGTTGCGGGCACCCTGCCCGATCAGCACCGCCACCTTTTCCCCGGCGTTGAGCACTTCCGCGGCGCGGGCGATCTCGTCCGACGGCGGGATCACGCTGGCGCGGGGGTGATCCGGCGGCGACGACGGTACATGCTTGAACTCGTGCCGCGGCGGCTCGTAGGCCTCCTCCTGCAGATCCGCCGGGATGATCAGCGCCGTGGGCGCACGCTGCGCGATGGCGGTGCGCAGAGCGCGGTCGAGCGCGTTCGGCAGTTGTTCGGGGACGTTCACCTCGACGAGGTACTCGCTCGCGACGTCCTTGAACAGTGCCTGCAGATCCACTTCCTGCTGGTAGCTGCCGCCCATCGCGCTGCGCGCGGTCTGCCCGACGATGGCTACCACCGGCACATGGTCGAGTTTCGCGTCGTACAGGCCGTTGAGCAGGTGGATCGCTCCCGGGCCGGACGTCGCCATGCAGACGCCGGGCCGTCCGCTGAACTTCGCGTAGCCGACGGCGGCGAACGCCGCCATCTCCTCGTGCCGCGTCTGGATGAAGCGAGGCCGGTCGTCCGCCTTCCCGAACGCGGCGACCAGACCATTGATCCCGTCACCGGGGTAGGCGAAGACCTGCTCGACCTTCCACTCACGCAGCCTGGTCAGTACATGATCAGCAACGGTTTCGCTCATGGGCGGCGGATACCGCCGCACTTGCGCGGTTAAACGTCACCGTCTCGCCCGCGGCAGTTCCGGCGAGTCGGTGTCCAGCGGGACCGACGCGGAGCGCACGAGTCCCAATTGGACGGTCTGACGCTTGGTCACCGTGTTCAGCGCCCAGTCGGTTGCGGTGCGCAACCGGTTGCCCGGCATGGCGAGCAGGTGGTACGCGCGGGTGACCGCCTTGGCGGCGAGCCCGGAAAGCGGGATGTGCAGGGGATTCGCCGCGGCCTGACGCGCGCCGAGATCGACGACGAAGCCGAGATCGTGGTGCCGGTAGGTGCCGGGCGAGCCGTGGCCAAGGGACGCGGCGACGTTCCGCCCGGCGAGCTTCCCCTGCCGCTCGGCGTGTTGCGCCGTCATCGCGGTGTATTCGCCCGGCCGGGTGAGATCGGGTACGGCGGCCGCGTCGCCGCACGCGTACACGTCCTGCCTGCCGGGGACGTTCAGCTGTTCGGTGACGATGAGCCTGCCCTTCGCGGTCTCCAGGCCCAGCTTTTCGATCAACGGGTCGGGGCGGACCCCGACGCACCAGACGAGGGTGCGCGTCGGCACGGATTCCCCCGAGGTCAGCGTGACGCCCTTCTCGTCGGCGTTGTCGACTGACGTCTTCATACGCACCTCGACGCCGCGCGAACGCAGGACTTCGTCGGCCGTCGAGCCGAGCCGCCGGTCGAGTTCCGGCAGGACACGTTCGGCCAAGTCCAGCAGGAGCCACCGGATCTTCTGGCCATCGAGTTCGGGGTGCCGGGCGGCGAGCGCGGCGGTGAACGACGGCCCCTGCGCGGCGACTTCGGTGCCGGTGTACCCGGCGCCGACGACGACGAACGTGCAGCGCGCGTCACGTTCGGCCGCGTCCCGCGCGGACGCGGCGAGCTCGATCTGCCGCGTGACGTGATCCCGCAGGTAGAGGGCCTCGGGCAGACCGCGGAAGCCGTGGGCGTATTCGGATACGCCGGGGATCGGCAGGAGCTTGTTGACACTGCCCGCGGCGAGTACGACACGGTCGTAGCCGATCCGGTGTTCGCGGTCTTCGGGGTCGGTGTAGCTCACACCGCGGCCCTCGAAGTCGACCGACGTCGCGGTGCCCAGTACCAGCCGGACGCCACGCAGGGTGCCGGGGATGGACACCGAGATCCGCCGCGGTTCGAGGATTCCGGCGGCGACCTCGGGCAGCAGCGGGAGATAGAGGAAATAGTCGGTCGGATTGAGCACGACGATCTCCGTGTCGTCTCCGGCCGTCTTGAGCAGGGTCTTCGCGGCGTTGTAGCCCGCGAAGCCGCCCCCGATGATCACTACACGCATCGTCAGTCCTCCGTGGGCCAATCGCCGGTCGCCTTGCGATAGCCGGCCGCGCCCGCCCGTTCGGTGGCCGCCTTCACCGCGCCGAAGATGGCGCCCTGCGCGGCGGCGGCGACGATCACCTGCGTCCAGGTGAAGTCCCGGTCCGTGGCGTTGGGCGCTTCTTCGTCGCCGCTCACGCGTTTCCAGATTTGTTTGAACGCGATTCCGGCGAGCACCCCGCCCGCGGCGCTCACGACCATGTTGAGCGGTTTGTAGAGAACCTTGTTCACGACGAGGACCTCTTTCGCATGATGAGCCGGATCGCGACGAGCAAGGCGAGGACACCGGCGAAGATCGGCAAGGGGTTGGCCCGGACGACGTCGGTGCCCTGACGGAACTTCTCCGCCGCGGGCTCGGAAACCTTCTCCGAGATCTTGGCGCTGGCCTGATCGACCTTGGCGTCGAGGTTTTCGTGGACGCGGGTCTTCACATCGAGCTTCTGACCCAGCGCGTCGAGGGTCTCGGTGAGCTCCTCGCGGGTCACCTCGCGATCAGCGCGTGCTTCTTCGGCGTTCTTGGGGAAATCACTCATGAGCGCACGCCCCGCTTGACGGTGTCGACGTCCTTACGGACGCCTTCGATGGCTTCTTCCGGCACCGGTGGTGTGGCGCTCGCGACCTCCTTCTTGCCGACGAGGGCCGAAATGCCCGCGATCAGCAGCAAGGCCGCGCCGGTGACCACGGCGGCCAGCCAGGCGGGCATGACCAGGGCGAGGGCCAGCACGACGGCGGCGATCAGCGTCGCCAGACCGAACAGGGCGAAGAGACCGGCCGCGCCGAAGAGTCCGGCGCCGATCCCCATGCGCTTCCCCTTGCCCCGCAGTTCGACGGCGGCGAGCCGCATTTCGTCGCGGACGAGGCGTTTGACCTCGTCACTCAGGTCGGAGACCAATTCGCCGACCGAACGGTCCGCGGGCGGCTTGCGGTGGGCTTCTTCGATCATGGAGCACCTCCTCAGGCTGTGGTGACCGCCGGGTACCCGGGAGTAGCAGCGCTCAATCACGGGGAGTTTCGGGTCCGGTGAGGCCGGGTAGCCGAGGAGCGCCGGCTCGAAAAGCACTCAACCAACGCAGGAGGATGCATGAGCACGATCACCGAAATGGTTGACGTCGACGTACCGGTGAAGACCGCGTACAACCAGTGGACGCAGTTCGAGTCCTTCCCGAAGTTCATGGAAGGCGTCGAAGAGATCCGCCAGATCGACGCGACCCACACCCACTGGGTGACCAAGTTCGGTGGGGTGAGCCGGGAATTCGACGCGACCATCACCGAACAGCATCCCGAGGAGCGCGTCGCGTGGACGTCGGACTCCGGTCCGGACCACGCGGGCGTGATCACCTTCCATCGCCTCGGCGACAACAAGACCCGTGTCACGGCGCAGATGGACATCGACCCGGAAGGGCTCGCCGAGAACGTCGCCGACAAACTCGGCATCCTCGACCGCCGGGTCAAGGGCGACATGAAGCGGTTCAAGGAGTTCATCGAGAGCCGCGGTCATGAGACCGGCGCCTGGCGCGGCGACGTGGACCGCCCCGGCAGCTGACCCGAGCCCGCGTGCGTTCCCCTGGAAAACCGCGTTTTCCAGGGGAACGGCACGGGTACCTCAGTGGTGAGGTCCTCAACGGAAGGGAGCGTCCCGGCATGACTACCAACGCATATGTAGCGTTCCTCGTCATCGGGGTGGCGCTGGTCATGCTCGACGGCCTGATCATCTACCAGAGTGGCAAACGTTATCTCCAGGGTTCCCAAGGTGATCCGGCCGCCGGAGCGTCCATGACCTGGCTCGTCACGGTGCTGTTCCACCTTGCGACACTGGGCGTGCTGGCGCTTCTGTCGACCGTCGACATCGGGGGCAGCGACCTGCCCGGTGTGGTGGGCCGATTGGGTGTTCTGCTGCTGGTGCTGGCCATCGCGCACGCGATCACGCTCAGCGTGCTCGCCCGCATCCGCGGCGAGCAGGAAGCCGAAGCGGTGATCAACCGGCCAAGGCAACGCGTCGAGCCCGAACAACAGGGCACCACGGTGACCCCGGTTCCCGGCCAGGAAGGCCGCTACCCGGCCACGAGCCCGTCGATCGAGCACCAGGCGCCGTACACCACTCCGTAGTAACCCGCCCTGGATGCCATTGAACGGCCCGTTACTTTGCAAGTAACGGGCCGTTCGTGGCATCCAGGGACGCTACTCCGAGAGCTTCCCTCGTAACTGGTCCAGCGTCTGCGAAAGCAGCCGCGAGACGTGCATCTGCGAGATGCCGACGCGTTCCGCGATCTGCGTCTGGGTGTAGCCGCCGAAGAAGCGCATCACGAGGATCGCGCGCTCCCGCTTCGGCAGCTCCCGCAGCAGCGGCTGCAGTGCCTCGTGGTTCTCCACCAGCGCCATCTCGTGGTCCTCTTCGCCGATCGTGTCGGCGAGGGAAAGTGCCTCGGTGGCGTCGTCGTGCACCGGCTTGTCGACGGACAACGTCTGGTACGCCTGGCCTGCCAGCAGCCCTTCACGTACCTCGTCGACCTCGAGCCCGAGGTAGCCGGCGAGTTCGGTGGGGGTCGGCGCGCGGCCGAGGCGCTGGGCGAGGGCGGCCGTGCCCTGGCTCAGCGAGACGTGGAGTTCCTTGAGCCGCCTCGGTACCCGGATCGACCAGCCGGTGTCGCGGAAATGCCGCCGGACCTCACCCATGATCGTGGGCACGGCGAAGGAGAGGAAGTCGTGGCCTCGGCCGGGGTCGAAGCGGTCGACGGCGTTGATCAGCCCGATCCGCGCCACCTGCACCAGATCCTCGCGGGGCTCGCCCCGGCCCGAAAACCGGGTGGCGATGTGCTCGGCGAGCGGCAGCAGCTCGGTGACCAGACGGGCGCGCAGGTCTTGGCGGCGAGGGGAGTCGCCGGGAAGGGCGAACAACTCGTCGAACAGGGGCTGACAATGGGCATAGTCGTCCGCCTGCCGGGTGGTCGATTTGCGCTCGGCGTTCACCCGTCGCTCGTTCCCGGGGCGAGGACGAGGTCGATCGTCGTCGTACTCCCCGTTTCTCCGCGAACCGGCTCGCAGCGAGCCGTCACCGATCGGGTCAGAGTCGTCAGGACGTGCCATCCGAAGGTCGTCTCGCTCGGCAAGAACGGCTTGGCCGTCCGAGTCGAGATCGAAACGGCTATCCCCTCCGGGACTTCGTGAAAGACGCAACAAAGGATCGCTCCCAGGTCAGCGGGCTGGACAAGTTGGGAACAGGCTTCGTCGACGGCCATCTTCGCGTCTGAAATGGCGTCCAAGCCGAAGTCCGCGCGCGCCACCACGCCGTGGGCGAGCGTGCGGACGAGAGGGATCTGCTCCGCTTCGGCGGGCAAGCGGAGTACCACCCGGTCGATGAACCCGTCCTGTCCGGGCCGGGCTTCCGGGGTAAGGCTGCCCCGTGCGTGTGAATCCATTGCGAGACCTATCCGTCCATGGCGGTGGGGCAACCGCGGTGGGGACCCGCCGCGGGACACGCGATCAACGGCCAAGGGCGCGCTGAAGATCCTTTTTGGACATCTTCGACCTGCCCTCGATCTTGCGTTTCTTCGCTTCGTTGTAGAGCTGGTCCTTGGTGGGACCGTTCGGGCCCTGCCGGTTGCCGGACCGTTTGCCGCCTCGCCGCTGCGGGGACATGTCTTGGATGGAGGTCTTGCTCGCCTCCCGCGACTCGCCTGCCTGCGCGCGGTTCTTGTTCACCGTGCGTGCGGCGATCTCCTCCGCCCGGTCCGTGCTCGCACCGCGGTCCTCGGCGGACTCCTTGATGTGCTCGTACTGTCGTTCTCGTTTGTCGCTCCAACTCTGCTGCGGCATGACTGTTCCTTTCTCCCCCGCTGAGGTACCCCATTCGATTCACCGGATAAACGTCTGGTTGAGCCCTGAAACGGGCGGGTACGCGAAGGTCAGACGAAGGGAGGCGCCCCATGCGCGTCGGTTACACACTCATGACCGAACAAGCCGGGCCGAAGGACCTGGTCCGCTACGCGGCGGAGGCGGAGCAGGCCGGATTCGACTTCGAGGTGATGAGCGACCACTACTCGCCTTGGCTGGACGAACAAGGCCATTCGCCGTACGCCTGGAGCGTGCTGGGAGCGGTCACCCAGAGCACCGACCGGGTCGAACTGATGACCTTCGTGACCTGCCCCACCATGCGGTACCACCCGGCGGTGGTGGCGCAGAAGGCGGCGACGGTCCAGGCACTGTCGGACGGCCGGTTCACCCTCGGGCTCGGCGCGGGGGAGAACCTCAACGAGCACGTCGTCGGCCGAGGCTGGCCGCCGGTGAACGTGCGGCACGAGATGCTCGCCGAGGCCGTCCAGATCATCGGCGGGCTGTTCGACGGCGGATACTTCAACTACGCCGGTGACCACTTCCGGGTGGACTCGGCGAAGCTGTGGGACCTGCCGGAGCAGCGGGTCCCGATCGCCGTCGCGGTGTCGGGGTCACAGTCGGTGACGCGGTTCGCGCCGATCGCCGACGCGATGATCGCCGTCGAGCCGAACGAAGCGCTGGGCCGTGAGTGGGACGCCACCAAACCGGGCGGGCCGAGCCGGAAGATCGCTCAGCTGCCGGTTTCGTGGGGTGAAGACCGTGACGCCGCGATCCGGCGGGCACACGAGCAGTTCCGCTGGTTCGCCGGCGGCTGGAAGGTCAACGCCGAACTGCCCGGTCCCGCCGGGTTCGCCGGGGCCACCCAGTTCGTCAAACCCGAGGACGTCGCCGAGGCCATCCCGTGCGGGCCGGACGTCGACCAGATCGTGAAGCAGGTGGGCGAATTCGAAGCGGCCGGGTTCACCGACCTCGCGTTGGTCCAGATCGGCGGGGATCAGCAGGAAGGCTTCTTCCGCTTCGCCAAGGACACGCTGCTCCCGGCGTTGCGTGGCTGATACACACGAACGTAGTAATTCGACGATGTCTCTGACCACCTGATCGCGGACACCTGTGTTCAAGCCGGCGATCGTGGGGTATCAGGGGGTTGTCGGCCTCGAGATAGGGTGAACTGATGGCAAGAGACTTGTCCGGCCTGCATCCGGTGACTGACCTGTGGGTGGAGGGCAACGAGTCACCGGAGCAGGTGGAACGGCGCCAGAAGGCCACGCTCGCCGTCGCCGCACTGGCGAAGAACGCCGAGGACTGCGCGCTGCTGCTGGACATGCTGGGCCTGCACGACAGCGGACGCAGCTCCGAAGTCGCCTGATTCAGCGAGTTCCGCGTGCGACCACGAGATCCGCGACGAAGGCCTGATAGGCCTCGTCGCGGTCCGGCGCGCGCAGTACCGCCGAGGGATGAACCGTTGCCACGGCGACCGCATCGAACTCGGGTAACTCGATCGCGTCACCTCGGCTGCGCGTAATGCGGAAGTCGTCACCGAGCAAGGCCTTCGCCGCTGTCGCGCCGAGGACGACCAGCAGGTGAGGATGGACGGACGTGAGTTCGGCGCGTAGCCACGGCTTGCAGGCGACGACCTCGGTCTTCGACGGCGTTTTGTGGATACGCCGCTTGCCGCGTTCGTCGCGGCTGAACTTGAAATGCTTGACCGCGTTGGTGACGTAGATCTTCCGGCGGTCGAAGCCCGCTTCCTCGAGCGCCCGGTCGAGAAGTCGCCCGGCAGGCCCGACGAACGGCGCACCCGCCTGGTCCTCCTGGTCGCCCGGCTGTTCCCCGACCACCATGACCTCCGCCTTCCGCGGACCTTCGCCGAACACAGTCCGCGTCGCGTCGCGATAGAGGTCGCAACCCCGGCATTCGGAGGCCGCCGACCGGAGCCGGTCCAGATCGGTGGTCTCTGGCGGCTCCGCGCCGCGTGCCTTGTTCGCCATGACGTCCGGTTTCCCGGCGTCCGACCCGGCCAAACCGGCGCCCCGCCGGGCTAAGTGGTTGGTTTCGGACGTCCGTCGAGACCCCGAAGGACTTCCGAAACCGACCACTAAGACATGCTTTTCTTCCCGTCAGGCAACCTGGGCGCGCTCACCTCCGGTTGTAGGAGGTATGAGAGAAAAACAGGGGAGGCCTGGATGAGGCGGTCCGACGAAGCGGCGTACCGGGAGTACGTCACGTCCCGGATGGAGGTGCTGCGGCGGACGGGCTATCTGCTCTGCCACGACTGGCATCTCGCGGACGATCTGGTGTCGATCACGATCGCCAAGCTCTACCGGCATTGGAAGCGGGCGAGCGCCGTCGAGCACCTGGACGCGTATGTGCGCCGGATCCTCGTGCGCACCTGGCTCGACGAGCGCGGCAGGCCGTGGCGGCGGGAAGAACCGGCGGATGACCTGCCGGAACCGGCGATCGAGCTGAACTCGCGGGTACTGGACCGGGCTCAGCTGTTCGAGCTGCTCGAAGCCCTGCCGCCGCGCCGTCGAGCCGCCGTCGTGCTGCGCATCTACTGCGACCTCTCGGTCGAGGAGACGGCCGCGATCCTCGGCTGTTCGGCGGGAACGGTGAAGAGCCAGACCGCGCGCGGCCTCGACACGTTGCGTGCCCAGCTGGCCGAAACCACCCTGAGCTGAAGGAGACCGAGATGACCAAGGAACGGATCGACGAGATCATCGGCGTGACCCCACCGTCCACTGTGGACGTCGAGGCGGTTGTGGCCCGGGAACGGAAGACCGCCTGGCTCCGGCCGAATCCCTGGACGGTGACCGCCGCGGGGGTGGCCGCCGTCGCCGTCGGGGCGGCTTTCATGTTCGCACCGGGCTCATCCGGGACAGTGAGCCCGGCGGCTCCCCCGTCCTCGGCGCCCGAACTGCCGGAACCCTGCAAGATCCCGGTGTTGCAGGGACCGGCGCCGCCGGAGAAACCGGCCGTCGCGGCGGAGCGGCTCACCGGCGTGCTGACCGCGGCGGTGAAGGCACGGATGGTGGCGGGTACGACGTTGGCCCCCCACGGCGCGAGCTACCCGGTGGGAGACCCCGAGCACGGGCCGCTGGAGTTCGTTCACGAGGATTCGCTGCTCAAGAACAGCGGCAGCACGTGCAGCGGCGGGCGGAACATCTTCGCCGCGGGAGCGACCACCGTCCTGGCCGGGAAGACAGGCAACGTCCAGGTCTCACTGGGGCGGCTCGGTGGCCGGACGCTGTTGCCCGCCGAATGCGAGGACCAGACGATAGCGGGCGCGGAAGAGACCTGCACCCGGTCCGTCGGGCCCAAGGGGGAGGTCATCGTCGCGAGCATCATCACCTTCACCGGTGGCGGGCCGGTGATCAACCAGGTCGCGGTCACCCGTGCCGACAAGATCGGGGTGGTACTCCAAGCCGAGAACACCGCCGACGCCAAACGTTCCCGGAAACCGGACAGCCCGGCGCCGCCGCTCACCCTGGAGCAGCTGACCGAGATCGCACTCGATCCCGGGATGACGCTCTACCCGTGAGTGGTCACGAGTTCCGCGACGGCGCCACGATGCCGTACTCGTGGATCTTCCGGTAGATCGTCGCCCGGGAGAAGCCGAGCCGCTGGGCCGGGAGGTCGTGAGTGATTTGGGTCGTTAGAACGACCCAAATCACTCACGATCCGCGGCTATTTCGTTGCCGGAAGGAATTCACCCGGCCGTTGTGCTGTCGTTGTCGCGTCCGGTGGAGTCTGCCAGGATGCTCGTGACCCGACTCGAAGGAGCGTCCAGTGGCTTCCCGTCTCAATCCTTACATCAGCTTCGCCGGCGACGCTCGGCAGGCTTTGGAGTTCTACAAGACGGTGTTCGGCGGAGAGCTCACGCTGAACACGTTCGGCGAATCCGGTATGGCCGGTTCGCCGGTCGAGGACCAGATCATGCATGGGCAGCTCGAATCCCCGGGCGGCTACACCCTCATGGCGTCGGACACCCCGCCGGGAATGGAGCACAATCCGGGCACCAACATCTCCGTCAGCCTCAGCGGTGACGACGGTGAGGAATTGCGCGGATACTGGGAGAAACTGTCCACCGACGGCACCGTTTCGGTCCCGTTCGAAAAGCAGATGTGGGGCGACGAATTCGGTGCCTGCACCGACAAGTTCGGCATCTCGTGGATGGTGAACGTCACCCAGGCCTGACCAGAGGATTCCGGCCCTGCCGGTACCGTGCCGAAGCTCCCGACTTCAAAGGACTTGCGGCCTCGATCGCACGAAACCCGTTATGCCACCGGTGAAATCGCCGTTCTCCCTCGCGGGGGTTCAGCGGTTTCACCGGAAGGCGAGGGTATGAACAGGACGAGCGCGGCACTGCTGATTTCGGCAGGTGCCGCTGTTTCCATTGTGGCATTGGGTGGTTGCGGTACGCCGACAGTCGGGACGCCGATCACGGTGGTGCGAGAGGTCGCGCCTCCGTCGCCTCCGTCGCCTCCGTCGCCTCCGCCGTTGACGACCGCCGTCGTGGCGCCGCCGACCACCTCGGTCGTCGTCGTGGAGCCGCCGGTCACCGTCACCCGGGCACCCGTGGCACCGAGCCTCACCTCGTGCCAGCGGCTGTTCGCCGAGGGATACTCCTTCACCTACGCGTTCAACGCGTGGGTCAACGCGGGGCGGCCGCTGAGCTGGGACGCCGATCGCGACGGATATCCCTGCGAGCAGTCGTACGGGAACCGCAACTAACTCCCTGAGGGGTAAGCCGAACGTGGCGCCTCCGGGCGAGATGGTGCCCAGGGTGGCGCAGCACCGCACTCGCGTGCTTGAAGGCGGATCTCGCGTGCTTGGAGCCGGATCTCGCGTGCTTGAAGGCGAAACTCGCGTGCTTGGAGCCGGGACTTGCGTGCTTGGAGCCGGATCTCGCGTGCTTGGAGGCGGAACTTGCGTGCTTGGAGGCGGAACTCGCGTGCTTGGAGCCGGATCTCGCGTGCGCAGACCCGCACGTCGAGTTCGGCGTCCAGGCACGCGAGGTCCGGCCCTGAGCACGCGAGTCCCGTGTTTGAGCACGTGAGTTCCGGCTCCAAGCACGCAAGGAAGGGGGCCTTCACGTACTTGCCCGCCGAGGCCACGGCCGTAGCACCCGGCACCTCTCTTCGCATCTCGTTGATTGTTCTGCCCGAATCAAGGGTTCCGGTCAACCAATCCCCGGGATGTAGTAGCCCGCGACGAAGCGACGGGCTGGTGGGGAGAGGGAATGAGCTCAGCGGAGGGTGTTGTCCTGGTCATCGGCTGCGGGATGCGGCCGTACCGGGAGTACCTGTTGGCGTCGGCCGGGCACCGGCATCCCTTGTGGCTGTTCAACGGGACCGAACCGACCTGGCAGGACCGCTACATCTCCGGCGCCACGGTGCTGGACCCGCACGACCGCGACGCCGTACTGGCCGCGGCCCGTGCGCTCGCGGCGACGACGCCGGTGCTCGGCGTGGTGTCGTGGGACGAGGCGTTGATCGTGACGGCGGCGCATGTCGCGGACGAACTCGGCGTCCCCGGCGCGGGGATCTCGGCGATCGAGGGCTGCCGCGACAAGTGGCTCAGCCGCCGGACGCTCACCGCGGCCGGGGTCGCGCAGCCGGACTTCGGGTTCGTGCACGACGAGGACCAGGCGGTCCGGGTGGCCGACCGGATCGGGTACCCGGTCGTCGTCAAGCCGCGAGGGGGAGGCGCGAGTATCGGCGTCAGCCTCGCGGAGGACGCCGGGGCGGTGCGGGACGCGTTCCGGACCGCGGAGGACGCCAGTCACGGCGGCTCTCCCGCTTACCGGGGCGGGGCGCTGGTCGAGGAGTACCTGACCGGTCCCGAGATCAGTGTGGACGGCGCGGTCGTGGACGGCGAGTACATGCCGATGTTCGTGGCGCACAAGACGGTCGGCATGCATCCGTACTTCGAGGAACTCGGTCATCTGGTGAGTTCGAAGGACGAACTGCTCGCCGACCCGGTGCTCCGTTCGACGCTGGCCCGCGCGCACAGCGCGATCGACTTCCGCTACGGCATCACCCACACCGAACTCAAGCTCACCGAACGCGGGCCGGTGATCGTGGAGATCAACGGCAGGCTCGGCGGGGACCTGATCCCGTTGCTGGCCCGGTACGCGACCGGGATCGACCCGGGCGCCGCCGCAGTCGACATCGCGCTCGGCATGCGCCCGCACCTCCCGCACGAGGCCGAGCCCCGATGGGTCGGGGTGCGGTTCGGCTACCCGAAACAGGATTGCGTCGTCGAGTCCGTGTCCGTGCCGCGTTCCTCGCCGGGCAGCGGGATCCTCGCGGCCGACGCGCTCGTCGATCCCGGGGCCCGGATGCGGCTGCCACCGGCGGAGTTCATTTCGCGGCACGCGTACGTGATCTGCGCGGGCAGCGACCCCGACGACTGTGACGTCATGCTGGACAAGGCCATGGCCCAGGTCCGGCTGACCGCGCATCCCCTGCTGCCTTCGGTGGCCTCCGGTGGCTGAAAGCGCATCGGAAGCACAGGACACTTTCCCAGCACTCACAACGATGGCGGAGCAAACTATGGCGAACCGTGATGTCGAGCTTCTCGCAATCGGAGCAGGACCGTCCAACCTGGCACTCGCAGTGGCGCTGGAGGAGCTCGCACCCGGCCTCGCCCGCGAATCGGTCCTCATCGAACGCGACGAGGAGGTCTCCTGGCAGCGGGGCATGCTCCTGCCGGAGGCGTTGTCCCAGGTCTCCTTCCTCAAGGATCTGGTGACCCTGCGCAATCCGCGCAGCCGGTTCTCGTTCCTCAACTACCTGCACGACACCAACCGGCTCAACGAGTTCGTGAACATGGGTAGTTTCGTACCGTACCGGGTGGAGCTCGCCGACTATCTCAAGTGGACGGCCGAAGCGCTTTCGCTGGTGGATCTGCAACGTGGCAGGGAATGCCTCGACATCACTCCCGTGTGGACGGACGGCACGCTCACCGGCTGGGAGACGAAGGTCGCCGACGGCGAGACCATCCGCAGCCGGTACCTGGTGGTGGGCGCCGGCCGTGACGCGCGGATCCCGGACCAGCTCCGGACGGTGAACCAGGACCGCGTCATCCACAGCACGCAGTACCTGCCGCGGATCGCGAGGCTCCGCAAGGATTTGCCGTACCGCGTCGCGGTGATCGGCGCCGGGCAGAGCGCGGCGGAACTGTTCTGCTCGGTGCAGAACGATCTGCCCGAATGCAAGCCCACCATGGTGATGCGCTCGATCGGCCTCAACTACTACGAGAGCAGCAAGTTCAACAACGAGTTGTTCTTCCCGTCCCAGGTGGACAAGTTCTTCGACGCGCTGCCGGACGCCCGTGAGCAGATGCTCAAGGAGATGCACCACACCAACTACTCCGGGCTGGCGCCGGGCACGATGGACTCGCTGTACCGCTCGGTGTACCTGGACCGCCTCTCCGGCCGCTCCCGGCTCAAGATGATCACGATGAGCGACATCACCGACGCCCGTGACGAGGGCGACGAGGTCGTGCTGGAACTGACCGACCGCCGCACCGGCGAGGTCCAGGAACTACGCACGGACCTCGTGCTGCTGGGCACCGGCTTCTCGCCGGAGATGCCGCGCATGGTCCAGGAGATCGCGAAGTCGATCGGCCTCTCGGAGATCAAGGTGACCCGCGACTACCGGCTGGAGATCGACCAGCCCGCCACCGCGGCCGTCTACCTGCAGGGCGTCAACGAGGCGACACACGGGATCGCCGACTCACTGCTGAGCGTCCTCGCCCCGCGTGCCAACGACATCCTGCAGGACATCCTCGCCCACCGCGGTGAGAACCCTTCGGTGCCCCCGCAGCCGACGTCGGACACCGCCCCCATCGTCGCCACCCGCTGAGCATCGGAAAGGAAAGAAGTCATGGAGATCCGTCCGCTGGAGCGGGAGAAGATGGTCTTCGAGAACGGTGCCTTCGGGCAGCGGCTCCTGCCGTGGGCGGCGCTGAACGCGCCGTTCGAGGGCGCCTGGGTCACGGTGCCCGCGCACGGCGCGACGGGTGCGCATTCCCACCACGAGTACGAAATCTTCATCGCCGTCAACGGTGAGGCCGTCGTCGAGTCCGGGGGAGAGCGCCGCGCGTTCAAGCCGGGTGACATCGAGTTTCACCAGCCCGGTACCGAGCACCGCATTCTCAACGACGGTGCGCAGGACTTCGAGATGTACGCGATCTGGTGGGACTCGGACATGACGGCGAAGTTCGCCGCCCGGCACGAAGCGCAGGCGTCCGATGACCAAGCGCAGGCGTGAGATGACTTCCGACACGAGGCCGATGGTGATCATCGGCGGCCCCCCGACGTCGAACGGGGACCTCCACATCGGACATATCGCCGGCCCGTACCTCGGCGCCGACGTCCACCGGCGTTACCTGCGCGCGGCCGGGCGCGAGGGCGTGTTCGCCTCCTGTACCGACGACAGCCAGACCTACCTGGTCACCAGCGCGGCCAGGGTCGGGACGACGCCGCCCGCGCTGGTGACGCGGTCGACCGACGCCATCCAGAGCACGTTCAAGGCGATGGGGGTCGAGGTCGACGGTTTCTCGCCGACCGACGACGGTTACAAGGCGCTCGTCTACGACTACGTCAAACGCTTGTACGACAAGGGAAAGCTTCGCCTGCGCAAGGTGCGGCTGCCCTACGACGAACGCAAGGGCGAGTTCCTGGTCGAGGGTTTCGTCGGCGGGGGCTGCCCGACGTGCCTCGCCGACAGCCGCGGTGGGTTCTGCGAGGGCTGCGGGCATCCGATCGACTTCGACGCGCTCATCGAGCCGTACTCGGTGCTCGACCCGGCCGCCGAGGTGACTTACCGCGAGACCGAGATCATGGTCTTCCCGGTCTCGGAGTACCGCGAGCAACTCCTCGCCTACTACGAGGAACGCGGCGCGGCGTGGCGGCCGCATGTGCTCGGCCTGATGCGGGAACTGCTGGCCGGGCCGTTGCCGGACTTCGCGATCACGTACCCGGTGAAATGGGGACTGCCCGCCCCGTTCCTCCAGACGCCGGGGCAGAAGCTCAACGCCTGGGTCGAAGGTATGCCCGCTTCGATGTACTGCACCGAGTACGCCTTGCGGCGCAACGGGAAGCCGAAGCTCGCCGACGACGACGCGTGGCTCGCGGAGAACGACGCCCGGGTCGTGGTGTTCATGGGTTTCGACCCGCTGTTCACCTGGGGCGTCGTCCATGTCGCCGAACTGATCGCGCACGAGGGCCGGTACGTCCTCCCGGACACGTTGCTGGTCAACGAGTTCTACGAACTGGAGAACGAGAAGTTCTCCACCAGCAAGGGACACGTGGTCTGGGCCCGCGAACTGGCGGCCGAGGTGCCGCGCGACATCGCGCGGTTCTACCTCAACCTCACGGCCCCCGAGTTCGCCAGGACGAACTTCAGCCGCGCCGCGCTGGAGAAAGTCGCGGGGGAGCGGCTCGTCGCACCATGGAACGAACTCGCCGAGACACTCGCCAAGCTGACCGCCGAAATCGGCGGTGAGAGCGGCAGCCTTCCGGTGTCGACGGAGGCCACGGAACGCGCCGCGGTGATGGTCTCGCGGTTCGCCCTCAACTACGAACTCGAGGATTTCAGTCTCAGCCGGGCGGCCGATCTGCTGGTGCAGCACGTCGGACGCCTGCGGGCCGCGACCGAACGCACGCTGAAGGGCAACCTCGACCAGGAGGTGCTCCGCGGCAGGCTGGGGGACCTCTTCCTCGAACTGCGTGCGCTGATCGGCTGTGCCTCGCCGATCCTCATCGACCTCGCCAGGCGCGCCGCGCTGGCGGGCGGGTTCGAACCCCGGATCACCCCGGACGCCTTCGACGTCACGCACACCACGGCGTTCGCCGTACCACCGCTGGAATTCCCCCCGACGAGCGAGGTCTGACACCCCATGTCACTCGACACCACCCTCTCCGCCGACGCGGTCCGGAGTTCCCGGCTCGCCGAGCGCCTGCTGGTCCCGGCCGGGTTCGTCACCACCGCGGGCAACGCCTTCCAGATCACCGCCGCGGCGATCCTGGTCTTCCACGCCGAACAAACCACACTGGCGGTCGGCTGGCTGTTCATCGCGGTGTCGATCCCGCAGGTCGCGCTCGCGCTGCTGTTCGGCAAGCTGGTCGACAAGGTCGACCGGCGGATGCTGTGCGTGGCCGCGGACCTGGTCAGCGCGATGACCGCGTTCGCCCTCCCGGTCTGGCTGTGGATCGGTGGCCCGGCGAACCTGGGGTCCTATATAGCGAACTTCATGCTCGCCTGCACCGCGGCGCTGTTCATGCCCGCGAGCAACGGGCTGATCAAGGAACGGATCCGGGACGAGCGGCTCGGGAAGTTCAATTCGCATTTCGAGATGGCGAGCAACGCCGGCATGCTGCTGGCCTCGTCGCTGGCCGGGTTCCTGGTGATCTGGTTTGGCGCGACGCCGCTGTTCATCTTCAACTCGCTGACCTTCGTCGTCTCGGCCGTCCTCGTCTACGCGATCGGCCGCAAACCCGTCAAGGCGCCGGTGGCCGAGGAGACGACGACCGACTCGCCGGCGCCGGTCGAGGCCCCGGTGCACCAGCCCATCAAGCGGCTCGCGTTGTTGTACGCCAACGGGAACATCGGCCTGATGGTCGCCAACGTCATCCTGACGACGCTGATCCTGCAGACGTTCGACCAGGGTGCCTGGATGATCGGCGTGGTCGACGCGCTGGCCGGGGTCGGGTTCATCGTCGGCGCCGCCATGTACGGCAAGGTCAGCAAACGGTTCAAGGGCATCCACCTTGCCGTGCTCGGCACCCTCGGGAACTTGATCTGCCTGGCGATCCAGCCCCTGCATTACATCGCGCTGATGGTGGCCATCCCGTTCGCCGGGTTCTGCTTCGCCCAAGGCCGGATCGCCGCGCGGACCCTGCTGATGCGGGCGAGCCCGGAGGACCGGGTGGGCCGGATCTTCGGTGGTACGCAGGCTGTCGGCCTCGGTCTCGGCGTCGGCGCGACGGTCGTGCTGTCGACGCTGGCGGACGCGACCACCGTGCCCTACGCGTTCTGGGGCCTGGCGATCCTGCAGGGCGCGATCGTGATCGGCACCTACTTCAGTCTGGCGAAACCGTTGTCGGCGCAGGAAAAGAAGCAGCCGGCCGAGGTTCTCGAGGCGACCGCCGCCTGAGTGCGGCCGAACTACGGAGGAAACGAAAGCCATGACGGACAAACCGATCAAGGGCGGCGTCGCGACCTGGGCCTGCCTGCCCGGTTTCCCGCCCGCGGTGATCTTCCCGTTCACCCCTGGTGAGCGCTTCGGCGTGCGAAACCTCTACGAGTTCCAGATGCTGATGTACCGGCCCCTTTACTGGCTCGGCCGGGACGGCGAACCCGCGATCGACTACGACCTCAGCGTCGGCGAAGAGCCGGTGTGGGACGAGACCGGCCGCACCTGCACGGTCCGGATCAAACCGTGGAAGTGGTCCAACGGCGAGACGGTCGCCGCGGACAATGTCATCTTCTGGATGAACATGCTGAAGGTGAAGGGGCCGAAGTTCGGTGCCTACAGCGAGGGCTACTTCCCGGACAACCTGGTGTCGTTCGAGAAGGTCGCCGACGACAAGGTGAGCTTCACCTTCGACAAGGTCTACTCGAAGAACTGGGTGCTGCTGAACCAGCTCACCATGATCACCCCGATGCCGAGGGCGTGGGACCGCACGGCGGACGGCCAGGCCGACGCGACGCACGACATCGATCAGGCCGAGGCGGTCTACGAGTTCCTGATGGCGGAGAACGGCGACCCCGTCGCCGAGGACAACAGCCACCGCACGCGCTGGGCGGACAGTCCTGTGTGGAGTGTCGTCAACGGGCCGTGGCGGCTGAAGAGTTACACGGAGGAAGGCGTCATCACCTTCGTCCCGAACGAGTACTACAGCGGCCCGAACCCGCCGCACCTCGACGAGTTGCGCCAGGTGTCGACGACGTCGGACGAGCAGCAGTACGAACTGCTGCGGTCGGGCGAGGTCCAGGTCGGGTTCCTGCCGCCGGGGATGGGTGTCCAGCCGGACGGCGAC
This sequence comes from Amycolatopsis sp. NPDC051071, assembly GCF_040682875.1. Taxonomy (NCBI): domain Bacteria; kingdom Bacillati; phylum Actinomycetota; class Actinomycetes; order Pseudonocardiales; family Pseudonocardiaceae; genus Amycolatopsis; species Amycolatopsis sp. NPDC051071. Next base: position 20,696 of record NZ_JBFBBY010000053.1, read on the forward strand.
CCGACCAAGGGCGGGCCGAACCCGCTGGGCGACGGATTCCAGCTGGAGCCACAGATCTTGTTCAACATCAACTTCATGGCGGTGAACTTCAGCAATCCGACGGTCGCCGGGAAGCTGATCAAGCAGCCGTACGTCCGTCAGGCGTTGCAGAGCTGTTTCGACCAGGAGTACGGCGCCCGCGAGGTCTACCAGGGTTACGGCTGGAGCCAGACCGGGTCGATCCCGGTGCTGCCCAAGAGCGATCTCGTCTCGCCGAAGATCACCGAACGCGGCGGTTTCTGGCCGTTCGACCTGGAGAAGGCGCGGACGCTGCTGGCAGAGAACGGCTGGGACGTCAGCGCGTCTCCGGCGGTCTGTGTGCGGCCCGGCACCGGGCCCGGTGAAGCGGGCGAAGGCATCCCGGTGGGGACCGAACTGAGCTTTTCCCTGCGCTACTGGGAAGGGCGTCCGTCGCTGGCGCGGCTCATGGCGCAGTTCCGGGACGACGCGGACAAGGCGGGCATCGAGATCCGGCTCGAAGAGGTGATGGGCTCGGTCCTGGTCGCGGAAGACGGGCCGGGTGAGAAGCGGATGTGGGAGCTGTCCTGCTGGGGCGGCGGCTGGGTCTACAACTATCCGACCGGCGAGAACCTGTTCCAGAGCGGCGCCGCCTGCAACTTCAGCAACTACCGCGACGCCAGGGCGGACGAGCTGATCGCGAAGACGGTCACCACCGACTCCCTCGAAGCGTTGTACGAGTACCAGGAGTACATCGCCGATCAGGCCCCGGTGATCTTCATGCCGACGTACCCGCGACGGTTGTTCGAGGTCGCCGGGAACCTGCGCGGATTCGCGCCGCTGAACCCGTACGGGCTGATCAATCCCGAGAACTGGTACTACGTCGAAAGCGACGAGTCATGACCCGCCCGGTGGTACTGGTCGGGTTCGTGGCCGCCGCGCTGGGATCGTCCATCAAGGACTTCCAGCCGGACGGCTCGGTGATCTTCGTCGAGGAGCCCGACGTCGTCCGCAAGCGGAACGCGCGGGAGACGGTGGCGGGTTCGGCGCTGGTGCGTGAGCTGATCGAATGGGAGTTTCATCTTCCCGGCACGGCCGACGAGTTCTACCACGTCCATCGCGACCTCGATCCGGCCGCGGTGGTGCCGCTGACCGAGTACGCGACACCCTTCGCGGCCCGGCTCGCCGAACGTTACGGCCTGCCGGGCGCCGGCTTCGGCGCGGCGCAGATCCTGCGGGACAAGGCGGTATTGCGCCAGGTCAGCAGGGCGGCGGGGATCGCGAACCCGGAGTCGGCGCGGGTCGAGGGCCCCGACGACGTCCGCGCGTTCCTGGCGGAGCATCCGGGGAAGATCGTGCTGAAGCCCGCGAACCGGCAGGCGTCGGTGGGCACGCAGGTGATCACCGATGTGGACGACGTCGAGCAGGCGTGGGAGAACTGCGTCGAGCAGGACGAGGGCATTTTCGTCCCGGACCGCGCGATGGACCTGCGCATGCTCGCCGAGCGGTTCGTCGACGGCGACGAGTACAGCGTCGAAATGCTGCTGCGGGACGGGGAACCACTGTTCGCCAACGTCACCGGCAAGCGGCTGTTCCCCGGGCCCCGTCCGGTGGAACTCGCGCATGTCGTCCCGGCCGACATCTCCGGCGAGCTGACCGCGCTGCTGATCGAGGAGACACGGCGGCTCACCGGCGCGGCCGGGTTCCGCACCGGGATCGTCCACTGTGAGTGGATCGTCTCGGACGGCGTCCCGTACCTGGTCGAATGCGCCGGCCGGTTCGCGGGTGACGGCATCATCGAGCTGATCCAGCGTGCCTACCCGGTGGAGCTGAACCGTGCCTACTTCTCGGTGATGAAGGACGAACCGGTCACGGATGTGTTGCCGCGCAAGGCCGAAGGCGGTGCCGCGGTGCGGTTCGTGTCCATCGAGCCGGGCCTCATCGAGGACGTGCGTGGTGTCGAAAAGGCGTCGCAGGCCGAAGGCGTGTTCATGTGCGACGTCGGCGTTTCGGCCGGTGACCGGTTCGAGGGCCTGACGAGTTCGTGGGACCGCGTCGGCGATCTGATGGTGACCGCGGACGGTCCGGCGAAGGCGTTGCGCCTGGCCGAAGAGGCCGTCGCGCTGATCGAGATCGACGTGCGGCCGGACGGTGAGGAGAGGGAGAAAGCCGCGCCATGAGCATCGAAGCCGTCCAGCCCGCCCTCCCGGACGCCGGTCTCGACGTGATCGTCACCGGGCTCTCGTCCGACGCGCACACCTGGAACCTGGTGTACCTGGAGCTGTTGCTGGAGGAACTGGGCTGCCGGGTGACCAACCTCGGCGCCTGCGTCCCGGACGTGACGATCGTGCGCGAATGTGCCGTCCGCCGCCCTGACCTGGTGGTGATCAGCAGCGTCAACGGGCACGGCTGCCAGGACGGGGTCCGGCTGATGTCGGGCTTCCGGGCACAGCCGGACCTGGTCACGACCCCGGTCGTCATCGGCGGGAAGCTCGACGTCGTCGGCGGGAGCAACGCCGCGCGGCTGCTGGAGGCCGGTTTCGACGCGGTGTTCGAGGACTCCGGCGGGCTGAGTCCGTTCCGGACGTTCATCCACACCCTCGCGGTGCGGACCGGTGTCCCGCTGGGTGCCGGATGAGCGTGCTCGCCCCGGGACGGGGACTTTCGTTCGGCGAGGTGGTCGCACGTCACCATGCCAGGGGAGAACTGGTCGTCCAGCCCCGGATGGGGTTCGCCGATCCGGAGCGGATGGGCCGTGGCCTGCTGGCCACCCGCGAGGCGCGGGCCGCGACCGTCGGCACGATCACGATCGACAGCTACACCCGGGTCGGCGACCACGACGCGGCACGCGAGGCGCTGGTCGCGGGTGCGGACCTCAACGGATATCCGCTCGTCGACCACGATCCCGCGACGACGACGGCGTTGCTCGACGCTGTGCGGGCCGGGGACTTCCCGGTGCAGATCCGGCACGGTTCGCCGGATCCCCGGCGGATCGTGCGGAAGCTGCTGGACTTCGGCCTGCACGCGACCGAAGGGGGGCCGGTCTCCTACTGCCTGCCCTACAGCCGGATGCCGCTTTCGGCCGCCGTCGACAACTGGCGTCGCTGCTGCGAAACACTGGCGCTGGCCAGGGGGCCGCACCTGGAACCGCACCTGGAGACCTTCGGCGGATGCATGATGGGCCAGCTTTGCCCGCCCGCGCTGCTGGTCGCGCTGAGCGTGCTGGAGGGGATGTTCTTCTGGCGGCACGGCGTCCGCTGTATCTCCTTCAGCTACGCGCAGCAGACGCATGCCGGCCAGGACGAGGAAGCAGTCGCCGCACTGCACGCTCTCATCAGGGAATACGTGCCGCACGCGCGGACGCATGTCGTGATCTACAACTACATGGGCGTCTACCCGAGGACTCCTGGTGGCGCGCTGGCGCTGCTGGCGGAATCCGCGCGGCTGGCCGCCCGCACCGGAGCGAGCAGGCTGATCGTCAAGACCACCGCCGAAGCACACCGCGTGCCGACCGTGACGGAGAACGTGACCGCCCTCGAACACGCGGCCGACGCCGCACTGGGTGTGTCCCCGATCGGTCATCTCGGGGACACCGGTCTCTACGCGCAGGCGAAGGCGTTGGTGGACAACGTTCTTTCGCTCGACAACGACCTCGGCCGGGCGTTGATCACCGCTTTCGCCCGAGGTCAGCTGGACGTCCCGTTCTGCCTGCATCCGGACAACGCCGGCCGCGCGCGCGGACGGCTGGACCCCAGCGGGCGCCTGGAATGGCAGCGGATCGGCGCGATGCCGCTCGGCGACCTCGTCGACCTGCCCGAGGACCGGCGGATGACGTCGTCCGGGCTGCTGGAGGCACTCCGGTACGTCGAGCGTTCGTTCGACGAACGGTTCGGGATGCCCGGAATCGAGACTGTGCAACTAACTCAGGGGAGTAGAACATGACAGGAACACCGGGCGCGGCGCTGCCGCCGGGAACCCGCGAGCACCTGACGTCACCGGTGACGCAGGCGGCGTTGCGCATCCAGAACAGCATCACCGCGGGCACCCGCGAGTACCTCGGCATGAACGGGTTCGTCGAACTGCAGCCGCCGCTGATCGGGCCGGTCACCGACCCGGGATGCCGCGGTGCCAAACAAGTCGACGTCGACTACTACGGGCACAAGTACAAGATGATGACCAGCGTCATCCTGTACAAGCAGGCGTCGCTGCTGGCTTTCGACAAGATCTTCTACGTCGCGCCGAACGTGCGGCTGGAGCCACTGGAGACCTCGACCACCGGGCGGCATCTGGTCGAGTTCACCCAGATCGACGTCGAGGTGGCGCGGGCGAGCCGCGAGGACGTCCTCGATCTGGCGCAAGGCCTGCTCCGGCACGTGGTGACCTACACCCTGCGAGAGTCCAAAATGGACCTTGCCGCGCTGGGGCGGGACCAGGACGCGTTCACGCCGCTGCTGGAGGAGGACTTCGAGCGGATGACGCACCGCGAGGCGGTGTCCCGGCTGCAAGGGCTGCTGCACGGGCAGAGCGCCGACGCGGAGATCGACTGGCAGGGCGAGCGGATCATCTCCGAGCAGACGAATCGGCCGTTCTTCATCGTCGACTACCCCAAGGGTTCGCGCGGGTTCACCGACGGTGAATCGAGCACCGAACCGGGTGTTCTGCGGAACTTCGACCTCGTCGCCTCGGACGGCTACGGCGAACTGTGCAGTGGCGGTGAGCGCACGCACGAGTACCGGCGGCTCATCGAGCGGATGCGGGAGACGGGGGAGAACCCGGCGAAGTACGCGTGGTACCTCGACCTCGCGCGTGAGGGACTGCCGCCGAGCGCCGGCTTCGGGATGGGGCTGGAGCGGGTGACGCGGTACCTCGCCGGGCTCGACGCTGTCTGGCAGGCCAACGCCTACCCGAAGCTGCCCGGGATCGCGACACCGTGATCACCGCACGGCAGCTCCCGGAAGACGCGATCCGTGCTCGGGCACGGGAAGGCAGCGCGGCGATCTTCCCCGACGTCGGAGGCTACGGCCGCTCGTTGTTCGGCGCGGACGTCGGCTCGGGCACCGGCTCAGGCACCGACGAGCTCGACCGCGCGCGGATCGTGCCGCCGGTGTTCGTCCCTCGGCGTCTGGAGAAGATGTTCGACCTCGCGCGCGAACCGGTCTACGGCGATGTCGGGCTCTCGTCGGTGCTCGGTGGGTTCACCGCGCCGTCGCCGGTGTTCCTGTGCGCGTTCGGATCCACGCAAGTGGCGGGCAGCGGGCTCGGGATCGCCGCGAGCGAGCAGGCGGGCAGGCTCGGGATGCCGATGGTGATCGGCGAGAACGTCGTGCCCATGCACGGGTACGGCCGGATGGGTGAAAGCGCCGAGGACGGCCTGCTCGGCCGGATCCGCGCGTACGCTGATGCCGCGCCGGACGGACTGGGCGGCGTCGTCGTGCAGCAGAGCACCGAAGACGCCGACGCCGAGGTGTGGAACCTCGTCTACAGCGACCCGTCCGCGACGAAACTGCTGGAGACCGGGCGGCTGGCGTTCGAGCTCAAGGTCGGCCAAGGCGCCAAACCGGGTCTCGGCGGGATGACCGTACTCTCGCGGACGGCCGCCGGCGAGGTCGCCGAACAGTACACAGTGGACGAAGCTTTCGGCATGGACACCGCCATGGTGCTGCGCTCGAGCAGTCCCGGCACGTTCACCGGGGAGATCCTCCGCCAGCAGATCCACCTGATGCGCAACAACTACCCGCGGGCCCGCGCCTGGGTGAAACTGCACCCGGGCCGCGACGTCGGCGAGGCCGCCGAGGTCGCCTGGGCGGCGGGAGCGGACGCCGTCACCGTGGACGGTGCCGAAGGCGGCACCGGCTGGGCGCCGTCGGTGTTCCTCGACCAAGTCGGCCTGCCGCTGGTGGAATGCCTGCGCCGGGTCGGGAAACACGACGCGTCGCTGCTGGTGTCCGGCCGGATCTGGGAAGGCAGCCGGGCGCTGAAATGCCTCGCCATGGGTGCTTCCGCCGTCGGACTCGGCCGGGCGGCACTGCTGGCCGTCGACGAAGACGCTTCGGAAGGGCTGGTGCGGCTGGTGCGGTGCCTCGAACTCGAACTGCGGCTGCTCACCAGCGCACTCGGCAAGTACGACCTCACGGACCTCACCGCGGACGACCTGTGGTTTCCCGGACTTGCGGGACTTCCCGGACGATTGGAGCAGGACGGATGATCAATTACGACGGGAAACGGTTCCGCAAGGTCAGCGCCGACCCGAACGCGCCGGTGACCCTGTACCGGCAAAAGGACGACCTGGTGTGGGCCGAACTGACCGGCGGCGGCGTCCGGCTCGGCTCGCTGACCGGGAAGTGCGGCGCGGACGGGACCATCGACATGGCCTACACGATGGTGCTGGCCGGCGGTCAGGTGATCGCGGGGCACAGCACGAACACCCCGGAGTTCCTGCCCGACGGGCGGATCCGGCTGAACGAGGTGTGGGAGCGGTACGGCTCCCACGGTTCGCGGGGAACCTCGGCGATCGAAGAGGTCGGGGAGGCCGGGGAGTAGCCCGGCTGCCGTTCTGGCTCGAAGTACATGAAGGCCCCCTTCCTTGCGCTAGGCGCAGGTAAGGGGTCCTTCACGTACTTGGGCCTGCGCTGGCCTCGGTCCCGGGGTGTGTCATGAGGGGTCCCCATGAGACGAATTTCGTCCCATGGGGACCCCTCATGACGTCCGGCGGCCCCGAACCACTGCCACCGCAGGTCCGGCGGCCCCGGACCTGCGGCAGCAGTGGTCCCGGTGGCGCGTGAAGGACCCCTTCCCTCGGCTCAGCCGAGGTAAGGGGTCCTTCACGGCGCTTCCCAAGTACAGGAAGGACCCCTTCCTGTACCTAGGCGCAAGGAAGGGGGCCTTCATGTACTTGAGGGGACAGCAAGAAGGTGCCGGGTCCCTTTGTCTCCCAACGCGCCCTTTCGATCACTTAAACGCAATTCACGCGACCGAAAAGGGTAACCGGAGGGGCTGAATGGCTCACGCCGAAAGGAGTAGTTCAGCGCGGGTTCTTTTCCAGGTATTCCGTCCAGACCTTCTTCGGCACGCACATTCGCCACGAGTCGACGATCAGCTCTTGTAACTCTTCGTAATCGATCGCGGACAGCCGGACGCGAACCCACTGATAGCGCATATCGGACGGAATCGGCATCATGAACTTGTCCGGCTCGCCTGCCACGAGAGCTTCCCGCTCCTCTTTGGGATAGCCGAATCCCAGCACGGTTTCGTCAGGAGAGAGCGAAAGGAAGACGATTCGCCCCACCCGGAACTTCGCCCGGTCTCGTACCAGCGCCTCATAGGCGCGGGGCAGCTCCGAAGCGATCCTTCTGACGTCATCCCCGGTTACCATTTTTCCACCATTCTCCGTGTTCCGTTCCCCAGTCACCTCTGGCGCCCATGGTGAAGGCGACGTAAAGGTATTCGTCGAGGAGCTTCGCCAGTGACACCGGCCTGCCCAGCAGGATCGGGAGCGCTTCCCCGGCGGTCCCGGCGGCGCTCGCTTCGGCGATCACCGCGGTGGCCCACGTCCGGCCGAGGCGCAGGTGCCTGCCGAAGGCGGCGCCGTCGCGGTCGCCGTGGAGGGTGGCCGCGATCGCGGCGTCCCACGGCATGATCGCGTTGGGCCGCAACGCATACAGCGCCTTGGCCGCGGCGGTCGGGCCCAGCGTACGCCTCGACCGTCCGGCTGAGACCTCGACACCGGCGAGGTCCGAGTACGCCTTCGCGGTGGAGTCGATGTCCGCGTCCGTCAGGTGGACCAGGTCGACGTCCGGCAGGGCGGCTCCCCATGCTGCCCACCAGGTCCGGACCCCGTCGTCGAAGGGAGCGGGCTCGCCTTCGTGCGGATACCGGATACGGCACCCCCACGAGTTCAGCCAGCGAAGAAGAATTGTGCGATGTGCGGCCTGTGACAGGTCGATCGCGGACTGCGTTTCCTCGATCAGCCGAAGCCATGAGGTGTCGGCATTCGCGAAGCCGTTGAACACTTCGGCGGCTCGCCGGAGTTCGGCGAGTGGCGGCAGGGGGTCAGACATGGACGAACCCTATCCGGTGCCACCAAGCAGGTGAATTTCCGCGTCCAACTATTGGACTTTGTACATTGAGTCACCTATTTGTATCTGCTGCATGGTTCATTGGTCCTTTAGGGTTGTGGCCAGGAAGGCTACAGGGATGTCGGTCACGCAGCGCGATCGCGTTGCCCCATCCAGGGGAGGAGAAGGCATGGGCAGACCCGAGCGACCGTTGGACGGCTCCACTGGTCCGATCGCAGCATTCGCTCATGATCTGCGGGTGTTACGGAACCGGGCGGGAAACCCGAGCTATCGGGAACTCGCCAGGACGGCGCTGTTCGCGCCTTCCGTGTTGTCCAGTGCGGCCAGCGGCCACCGGCTGCCCACCCTCGCTGTGACACTGGCGTTCGTCTCCGCGTGCGGCGGAGATCGTGCGGCGTGGGAACGGCGTTGGCGGAGCATCGCCGGGCAAATGGGCGTCGAAGCACGCGAAGAGCGTGCGCCCGCGCCGCCACCGGCCGAGGTTTCGCCGGACGGCGCGCACGCGTTGGCGTCCGGCGTCATCCACCTCGCCCGTCCGGCCCAGCTGCCCATGGGATCGAGGACCTTCGTCGGCCGGGAGCGGGATTTGACGGAGGCCGCGGGGATGATCGGGGCGACCGGGCCGGTCAAAGTACCACTGCTCGTCAGTGGCCCGATCGGTGTCGGCAAAGCCGCCTTCGCCTTGCGTCTGGCCGAAGACGTCGCTGCGGATTTCCCGGACGGGCAGCTCTACGCCGACCTGAGCACCAGCGGCACCGGCGGCCGCTCGGCCAACGGGATCGTGCGTGGCTTCCTGCGCGCGCTCGGGGTGCCGGCACATCTCGTGCCCGACGACCCGATGCAGCGGATCGGGCTGTACCGATCCCTGCTGGCGGAACGCAGGTTGTTCGTGTTGCTGGTCGGTGTCGGCGACGAAGGTCAGGTGCGGCCGTTGCTGGGCCAGGCACCGCACAGCCAGGTCGTGATGACCAGCCGCGCCCGGCTGCTCGGACTGGAGGACACGAACCGTGTCGAGCTGGATACGTTCACGCGCAACGAATCCCTCGCTTTGATCGGCCGGATCGCCGGGGCGAACCGGGTCCGCGTGGAGCATGACGCGACCGACGCGATCGCCGGCCTGTGCGGTGATCTCCCGTTGGCGATCAACATCGTGGGCCGCAAGATCGCCGCGCGCCCGGAATGGGCGATCGCCTATACGGCAGGCCAGCTCGCCGATCGCGAACGGCTCATGGACAGCCTCGCCGTCGGCGACGTCAACGTGCGTGACCGGTTCATCTCGGCGTACGAACATCTTTCGCCTGCCGGTCGCGAGGCCATCCATCACTTCGGGCAGAGCGGGGCGGGCTGGACGACGTCGATCGGTATCGCCGCGGCGATGGGCATCATGATCGAAACCGCCGACGAACTCCTCGAATCCGTGGTGGACGCCGGGTTGCTCCAGCGCGCCAACGTGGCGGGCCGCTACGCGGTTTCCCGGTTGGTCAGCGCGTTCGCCGCCGAGCGGCAACGCGATCCGAACCCGCTCGCCGCAGCCGTCCCGATGGCGGGCCGCAGGGCACGGAAGACCGCGTTCGAGTCGCTTCGCCGCGAGGCCGTGCGCACCCTGCCGGGTGGCTCGTCCGAAGGTTGATTGTTCGAGCCGCGCGGAGCTTCCGGTCAACGGGCCGCGCGGCTTGAATGAGTCGACGAATGCAGGCGAGCGAAATTCGGTGACACAATGCTGATTCTGTCCATGAAAGAGGGTCACGATGGCGGGATCGTGGCGATCGAAGACGGCAAGCTGCTGTTCGCGCTGGAGTCGGAAAAGGACAACTACCCCCGCTACGATCGGATCACCGGCGAGCTGATGGCGCGTGCGGCAGGCATGCTCGACAGGCAACCCGACGTGGTCGCGCTCGGCGGCTGGGTCAAGGGTGAGTTCTCGGTGGAACCCCCTTCCCGCACCGGATACTTCGGGGTCGGCGAGGGCGCGATCTCCGACGAGGCGGGGAAGTTCTTCGGCAAGGACGTGCGTTACTTCTCCTCGACCCACGAGCGCTCGCATATCTACACCTCCCTCGGGATGGCCCCCGCGGCACCCGGCCAGGCGTACTACTCCCTGGTGTGGGAGGGGAACATCGGGGACTTCTACCGGATCGACGAGCGTGGTGAGGCCACCCACCTGCGGCACGTGCTGGCCGACCCTGGCGCGAAGTACGCCTACCTGTTCGCGCTGGCGGACCCGAAATTCCCTTTGGGCAAGGGAAAGTTCCGGTTCAACGACGCGGGCAAGCAGATGGCGCTCACCGGTTTCGCCGAACCCGGGCCGCTCACGCCCGACGAGCAGAAGACCATCGACTTCATCCTCGACCGCGACGGTATCATCCTCGGTCTGTCCAAAGAGGAAATGTCCTGGTCGCACCTGTACAACGCGGGTGTCTGGTCGCAGGAGTACCGCAACGCGGCGGCCAAGCACTCCCAGGCGATCTTCGACCGGTTCCACGACTACGCCGCGAAGAACATGACCGAAGGCCTGCCGCTGCTGATCTCCGGTGGGTGCGGGCTCAACTGCGACTGGAACCGGCTGTGGCGCGAGAGCGGCCTGTTCTCCTCGGTGTTCGTGCCGCCTTGCCCCAACGACAGCGGTTCCGCGCTGGGCACGGCGATCGACGCGCAGTGGTTCTACACCGGGCAGGCGACCATTGATTGGGACGTCTACGCGGGGGAGAACTTCGTCGAGGACGTCGTTCCGGATCCGGCCAAGTACGAGGTGCGGCCGCTCGTGGCGAGCGAAGTCGCGAAGTACATCAAGGACGGCAACATCATCGGCTGGGCAAGGGGCCGGTACGAGATGGGCCCGCGGGCGCTGGGCAACCGGTCCATCCTCGCCGCGCCGTTCACCGTGGACACCACCGTGCGGCTCAACAAGATCAAGCGCCGGGAGGAGTACCGCCCGATCGCGCCGATCGCGCTGGAGTCCGACGCTCCCAAGTGGTTTGTCGGTTCGGTGCAGGACCCGTACATGCTGTACTTCAACCACGTCACCTCCGACGAGTTGAAGGCCATCACGCACGTCGACGGCACCGCGCGCACGCAAACGGTGACGCGGGAACGCAACGCCGGCATCACGGACCTGCTCGAAGCGTTCCGGGAGCAGACCGGGTTCAGCGTGCTGTGCAACACCTCGCTGAACAACAACGGGCGTGGTTTCCTCAACCGCACCAGTGATCTCATCGAGTACGGGGAGACGTACGGCCTCGACGGCTACGTCATCAACGACACGTTCGTGACCCCGCGCGACTCCTGATTCCTTGCCCATCGGGGGCAAGACCCGGATGCCACGCGCCCAGTCGTGGCATCCGGGCACCCCGTGGTGCCCGAACACAGTTTCGTCCGGAGGGGAAGGCCATGCGGATCGTGCTCGCGGGTGGCGGCGTCATCGCACTGCTGACCGCCGTCGAATGCGTGTCGGCCGGGCACGAGGTGGTCGTCGCCGATCAGGCGGACATCCCGTTCTCCGGCGCGACCTCGTTCGATCGGCACCGGGTGCTGCGCGCATTGCATCTCGACGACCCGGCCAAAACGGCGGCAGCGATCAGCGCGCATCACGCGTGGACCGAACTCGAACACCTGCTGTCCACGTCGTTCTACGAACAGGTCGGCGCGCTCACCGCGCTGACGCCGGAAAAGGCCCGGTCCGCGCAGGAGATGCTGACAGCGGCGGGATCCAAAACCGAGGTGTTCGACGCGGACGAACTCGCCGCCGAGTTCCCGCACGCCGGGTTCGCCCCCGGCACCGGCGCGGTTTTCGAGTCGCACGCCGGGGTCCTGCTGGCCGACCGCGTCCTGGCGGCCTGTGCCGGCTGGTTGCGGTGGCACGCGCACGCGGAACTCCATCCGCACCGCAAGGTCGTCGGGGTCGACGCGGACCGTGCCGAGGTACGGCTGGCCGACGGCGAGATCCTGCGCGGTGACGCCGTCCTGCTGGCGGCCGGTCCGTGGTCACGGGACCTGCTGGCCCCCGAGTTGTCGGAGGAACTCGTGCTGCACCGGCAGACGATGCTGTACTGCGACGTCCCGCCGCCCGACGCCGCCGCGTGGGCGGCCACACCGGCGATCACCTCGCTCGGCACCATCGGTGGCGCGTGGCTGGTGCCGCCGGTCGCCGGGACGCCGTTGAAGCTCAGCGCCGCGAGTGCCTGCCGGGTGGTCGACGAGGTCGGCGACGGCAAGGCGCCGTCCCGGTGGCGTGAGCACCTGATCGACACGTTCGCCGAGCTCATCCCGGGTTTCCGCCGGGACTGGCTGGTCGACACCCGTGACGGGCATTACCTGGCCCGGCGCTCCACCCTCGGCCCGATGCTCGCCATCCTCGGTGACCGGGTCCTGTCCTACGCGGCGTGCGGCGGCTCGTCCTTCAAGTTCGCCCCGCTGATCGCCCGGTCGCTGGCCGCCCGCCTGACCGGCGCGGATCCGGCCCCGACCGGACTCGAACCGCTCGACCGGCCGCTCGTGCGCGCGTCCGGCGTCCACCCAACCCGCCCTGCCCTACGAGGTGTGTCGTGAAACTGCTCGCGCTGGAAGCCAGCCAGAACTCCTACTACTACCTGCCCCGCTACCAGCAGATCGAGGACTTCGGCGGGGTGCTGTACGTGCTCAACGGGATCGGCACGGAAGATCTCTGGCCGTCCGAGCGCTACCGGATCGCCGGCAGCAACCATATCGACGACCTCATCCGCCACGCGAAGGACTGGCACGCCGAGGAATCCTTCGACGGCGTGCTCACCTTCTCCGAGTCCGGCGTGGTACTGGTCGCCGCCGTCGCCGACGCGCTCGGCCTGCCGGGGATCGGCGTCGACGCGGCGCGGACGAGCCGGAACAAGCTCATCATGCGGCAGGCACACGAAAAGGGCGGTGCCGCGCATCCGGACTACCGGTTCGTCGAGGATCTCGACGCGGCGTTGCGGGCGGCCGAGGACTTCGGGTATCCGGTGATCCTCAAGCCGACTCTCGGCGCCGCCAGCAACTTCGTCTTCCGGGTCGACGACGCGGGCAAGATGCGTGAGCGCTACGAGCAGGCACGCGAAGGTATCGACCGGATGACCTGGTACAACATGGAAGCCGAAGGAGTGGACCTCGGCCCGCACGGCCTGCTCGTCGAGTCCTTCTTGGACGGTCACGAGCACCTCATCGAAGCGCTCGCCTGGGACGGTGAGGTCTACCTGGGGTCCATTGTGGACAGGGTGACGTCGGAGGGCGAGACGTTCGACGACGACGTGCACCACGCCCCGACGTCGCTCACCCCGGAGCAGGTGGCCGAGGTGCAGGCCGTGGTGGCCACCGGGGTACAGGCGCAGGGAATCACCCGCGGCGCATTGCACGCCGAAGTCCGGTTCCACCAGGGCAAACCGTTCTTGCTGGAGATCGCCATCCGGCCCGGCGGCGGGGGACTCGACCATATGGCGCGGCTTTCGGCGGGCTACGACCCGATCAAGGGGCTCATGGACGTCTCACGCGGCGTGCGTCCCGATGTCGATCACTTCACCCCGACCGGCGTGCACACCGCGGCGATGTGCTTGATCTGCCCCGGCGGCGTGATCGGGTCGATCGAGGTCCCGCCCGCGGTGAACGAGTCGGAAGCTCTGTACTACCTCAAGATCTTCGCGAAGCCGGGTGACCTGATCAAGCGTCCGCCGCTCGGCAACAACATCTTCGGCGGGATCGGCGCGCTCGGCTCCTCGTTCGACGAAGCCATGCGCAACGCGAACGACCTGGCCGGGAAGATCGAGGTCAAGCTCAGCGAAACCCAGAAGTAGCGGCGAATCCCGTTCGACGAACTGGACCCTCACCAGGGCCCGATGATGAAAGACGCCCAAAACCGCGTGGAGGACAGCGTGTCTCGTATAGCCACTCAACGGCACTATCTGATGGTCAGACCGACGTACTTCGACGTCGAGTACTCGATCAATCCCTGGATGGATCCGAAGAAGCCCACTTACACCGAATTGGCCGTCGCACAGTGGGAGTGGCTGCACGATCTGTACGTCGACCTCGGGCACCGCGTCGACCTGCTCGACCCGGTCCCCGGCCTGCCGGACATGGTGTTCGCGGCCAACGGCGCCACCGTGGTCGACGGTCAGGTGCTGGTCGCGCGATTCCAGCACACGCAGCGCTGCGGTGAGTCAGAGGCGTATCTGGAGTGGTTTCGTGCCAACGGATTCCGTTACGTCCGGCAGGCGCAATGGGTCAACGAGGGGGAGGGCGACTACCTCGTCGCCGGGCGGAAGATCCTCGCCGGGACCGGGTTCCGCACGAACCCCGAGGCACACAACGAATCCCGCGAGTTCTTCGGGCGCCCGGTGATCGGGCTGACGCTGATCGACCCGCGGTACTACCACCTCGACACCGCGCTCGCCGTCCTCGACGACGACACGGTCATGTACTACCCGGAGGCGTTCTCGGAGGACAGCCGCCTGGTGCTCAAGGAGATGTACCCCGACGCGATCCTGGCTTCGGAACGCGACGCCGCCGTGTTCGGGCTCAACGCCGTTTCGGACGGCAAGCACGTCGTGCTGCCGCAGGCGGCCACCGGACTGACCGCGCGGTTGCGCGAGCACGGTTTCGAACCGATCGGTGCCGACCTGTCCGAATTGCTCAAAGCGGGCGGCAGTGTCAAATGCTGCACGCTGGAACTGCGTGCCGGATAAGGAGAACAGATGGAATCCGCGCAGCAGGAGGCAGGCAGGACGATCACCGTCCGCCGGGTGCTGACGGGCGCCGCGCTGATCGCGGTCCCGCTCGTGGTGGTGGTCGTGGTGCTCGGGCTCGGCTCGGCCTACGACCAGGGCCACCCGGCGGGAGCCACGTCCACGCCGGGCGGTGCCGATCCGTACCCGCGCCTGCTCGTCGCCCTGCCGGTGATCCTGGGCGCGTGCTATCTCGCGGGGCAGGCCGCGCGGAGGCTCGGCCAGCCCGCCGTCATCGGTGAGATCATCGCCGGGGTGCTGCTGGGGCCGTCCCTGTTCGGGCTGATCTGGCCTGCCGGGTTCGCCTGGCTGTTCCCCGGCGACGTGGTCTCCATCATCAACATCCTCGCCCAGCTGGGGTTGATCTTCTTCATGTACCTGGTCGGTTCGGAGATCGACCTCGACTCGGTACGGCGGCGCGGGTTCACCGCGGTGACGGTGAGCCAGGTGAGCATCGCGCTGCCGATGGTCTCGGGCATCGTGCTGGCGCTGGGGCTGTACCCGATCTTCGGCGGCGACGCCGGATTCCTGAGCTTCGGGTTGTTCATCGCGGTGTCGATGAGCGTGACCGCGTTCCCCGTGCTGGCAAGGATTTTGACCGATCGCGGGATCGCGAAGACCACCTTGGGCGCGCTGGCGCTGACGTGCGCGGCCGTCGACGACGTCGCCGCCTGGTGCCTGCTGGCGATCGTGATCGCGATCAGCCAGGGCGGTACCGGCAACGAGGTCTTCCTGATCGTCGCGCTGACCGTGGTCTTCGTGCTGCTGATGACCTACGTGGTCCGTCCGGTGCTCGCGAAATGGCTGCCGCGTGTCCCCGAGACGGCGGTGCTGGCGATCCTGCTCGCGGGGATCATGCTGTCGGCGCTGGCCACCGAGGAGATCGGTATCCATCCGATCTTCGGCGCCTTCCTGTTCGGTGTGGTCGCTCCGCGCAAGGATCCGGTGGTGAGCCGCGCGGCCGGCAAACTGGGCAGTGTCACGGTGACCCTGCTGCTCCCGCTTTTCTTCGCCTACACGGGTTTGCGTACCCAGTTCGGCCTGCTCGGCGAGGCGAGCCTGTGGGCGTGGTGCGCGCTGATCACGACGGTGGCGGTGTTCGGGAAATGGGTCGGCAGCACCACGGCCGCCCGGCTGACCGGTGTCGGCTGGCGTGACTCGCTTTCGCTGGGGGCGCTGATGAACTGCCGAGGACTGACCGAGCTGGTGGTGCTCAACGTCGGCCTCCAGTTGAAGGTGATCAGCCCGACGGTGTTCGCGATGCTCGTGATCATGACGCTCGTTTCGACGATCGCCACCGCACCCGCGCTCGCCTTGATCTCCAGGTTCGGGAAGAAGTCCGAAAAGGACTTGGACAAGACCGCCGGTACAGCGGCGGCGGAAAGTAGATAGGACACCATGACCAAGCAGGAAACCCTAGTCAGCACCTTCGCCGAGGTCGTGCTCGCCGACGAGGTCCGGGACACCATCGGGAACGAGCTGCGGACCTTCCCGAACCCCGTCGACGACATCGACCGCTCGCTGGCGACGCTCCGGGTGGCGTTCTCGCGGTTGCCCATCGACCAGCTGCAGACGATCCTGGACTTCGGCAGGCACGTCGACACCCCCGGTGTCGCGCTCGTGCGTAACCTGCCGGTGGACCCGGACCTGCCGGAGACCCCGATCGACGGCGGCCCCAGCAAGGACAAGAAGACGTTCGTCGCGGAGACCGTCCTTTTGGGACTGAGTCAGCTGCTCGGCGAGCCCGTCGGGTTCACCACCGAGAAGAACGGCCGTCTCGTGCACGACGTCGTCCCGGTTTCGGCGGGCGCGCGGAGCCAGACCAACCAGAGTTCCCACGTGTTCCTGAACTTCCACAACGACATCGTGCACGACGAGGTCGGCAGGTACGATGTGTCCAATCCGGACTTCCTGGTGCTGAACTGTGTCCGCCAGGACGGGAACAAGGAAGCCGTCACCTACTACGCCGACGCCCGCGACATCTCGGCCGCGCTGCGCCCCGAGGTGCTCGACACCCTGCGTCGTCCGCTGTTCCGGCTCAACGCACCCGGCAGTTACGTGCGGGATGTCGCCAAGGGCGCGGACGTGCTGTCCGACCTCGTACCGGTCATTTCCGGCCCGGCGGATTCGCCGGAGGTGGCCGTCTCGGCCAACGGCGTGGTGGGGGAGACCGTCGAGGCCGAGCAGGCGCTGGAGGAACTGCAGCGGATCTGCCGCGAGGTCGCGCACCAGGTCAAACTGGAGCCGGGGACGGCGCTGCTGATCAACAACCGGAAGGGCCTGCACGCGCGGTCGCAGTTCTTCGCGCGGCACAACGGGCGGGACCGGTGGCTGCAGCGGACCTACATCCGGCGGAGCCTGTGGACGATCCGGTACCGGGGGACGGCCGAGGACCGGCGGGTGCACTGACACCCCTGGCCTGTCCGTCGTCATTGTAAGTCAAAGGTGGCGTTTCGGCTGGGCTCGGCCTTGTCTATGAAGGATTTGGGACACTCACCGTCCCAGATCCTTCATAGACGCGGACAGCTGCCTCCGGACGCCGAAGCCAGGGTTCAGTCGGGCCGGACGACGACGAGGTCCACGACGTCTTCGGGGCTTCCCCGCTGCGCGAACCGGGCTCGCTGCCGGTCTGCCCCGTTGCCGCTTTCGATGAGCTGGGCAAACCCTTCGCGCACGAAGTCCAGGTCACCGGTCGTCTCCAGCGCCGACGCGGCGAAGTCGATGACATCGCCGACGACTTCGGCCGCGGGTGCGAGGTCGCCGGTACGCGGATGGGGACATCGGCCGGACAGGCCGTCCCGCGAAGCACGCCACATATGGGCGCGCAGGACTTCGTTGGACAGGCCGCTCGCCGGCGTGCCGTTGTCGAGGATCGTGGTGAGGAGGCCACGGATGAGCATACCGAGCAGCACCGCTTCCTCCGGCGTCGCCGCCACGTCGGAGAACCGGAACTCCAAGGTCGGTTGCGCCTCGGAAAGCCTTACGTCCCAATAGATCATGTGGCGGTCGAGGATCGCACCCGCGCGCAGCCAGCCGTCGACGATGCTCTCGTAGTGGTCCAGCGACGTGAATTCCGGCGGTGGCCCGGCGGACGGCCAGCGGGTCCATTGCTGATAGCGCCAGCTGCTGTAGCCGGTGTCGAACCCGTCGGAGATGGCGGAGTTCGCGGTAAGGGTCAGCAAGGCGGGCAGCCACGGCCGGAACCGTGTGAGCAGCCGGACGCCGGTCTCGCGATCGGGGATCGCGACGTGCACATGGCAGCCGCAGGTATGCGAAGTCCTCGCGGTGGCACCGAAATGCTCGGCCATGCGCTGGTAGCGAGGATGTGGTGTGATGCGCGGCAGCTCGGATTCGGGCAGCAGCGGGCTCGCGCAGGCGAGGAGACGGCAGTCTCGCCGAGCCGCCGCTTCGGCGAGTTCTGCCCGCAACGCCCGCAACTGCCGCAGCGCCTCGTCGTGGGTCCGGCAGATATCGGTCGCGGTCTCGACCTGTGACCGGGTGAGTTCATGCTGGAGTTCGCCTTGGGGCTCTTCGGCGGAGTCGACGACGGTGTCCCCGATCTGGGACAGGTGTCCTTCGCAGTCCACGACGAAGAACTCTTCCTCGATACCGAAGGTGAGTTCGTCGGTCACGAAGCGGGAGTAACCCCGGATGGGTATCGATAAACCTGTTTCGCCGCGCCGACGGTGGGTACTCGCCGGTATGGACCTCGTCTCGGCGGAACCGCCGTACCTGCTGGCCGCACAGGCCTCTTCCGTGGTGCGTCACCTGTACCGCAGGGTGCGCGAGGGCGAGTTCGTCTCGACCACGGATCTCAGCCGGACGCTCGGCGCCCTGCGTCAGCTGGCCGACGACCTCGCGAACACCCTGCCGGGATTGCAGGAGCAGCTCGAGGAAAGCCTGATGGACGGTGGAATCCCGCGTGCGGGCCCGGCGGACGAGGCGTGGGACACCGTCGCGGAGGTGGGCACGGAACTGGGTCAGGCGCGCGTGGCGGGCCTGCTGATGGCGCAGGAACTGCGGTCGTCCCAGAAACTGCTCCAGGGGCTTACCGCTCCGCTGGACGGCTGACCCTCCCTCACGAACGCACCACCGCCACCGGGCAATGCGCGTGGTGGAGCGCGTCGTCGCTGACCGAACCCAGCAGCAGGCGCCGCAGATCGCCGTGATCACTCCGGCCGAGCACCAGCAGCGCCGCGTCGGTGGAATGCTCGGTCAGTGACTGTCCGGCGGGCCCGATGCCGTGCAGGATCCGCACGGGAACCTCCGGATGACGTTCCCGCCAGGGAGTCAGCTGCCTGCCGACGAGTTCGTCGGCGGCCTCCTGCGGGATCGACGGTGCCGGATCCAGTACCGGGCCGCCGAGCAGCGGTTCGGTGGACGGGCCCCACGCGGGCATCCGCGCGACATGGACCGCGTGCACGGCGAGACCGTGCCGCGCCGCGTAGCCGAACGCGAATCCGGCCGCCTGCGCGCTCTGCTCGGAACCGTCGGTCCCGAGGATCACCGGGCCGTCCTGGCGGGGTTCGTCCCCTCGAACGACGACGACCGGACGGCCGGCGGTGCGGGTGATTTCGGATTCGATCGAACCGGCGACGGCGCGGGCGAACACCCCGGTGTGGGATTCACCGAGCACGATCATCGCGGCGTCCGTTTCGTCGGCGACCGACGTCAGGACGGCGTCCGGGGTACCGCCGCGCACGACCGTCCGGAGGTCCAGCCCGGGGTTGTCGCGCCGCAGTGCCTCTACTGTCGAATCCAGTCGCTGTCGCGCGGATTCCTCGTCGTCCGTGCAGTACGCGAGCACTAGGCCGCGGCACTGGTGCTTCGCCTCGGCGACCGCCCAGGCCACCGCCCTGCCCGCCTCCGGTGACCCGTCGAATCCGGCCACCACGGGACCGGTTCCCCGCTGTGCGAAGGACATCGGCCTTCACCTCCCGACCTGCGATGAGTACCCCTTCGAGCCGGCGTTCAAGCGGCCCGTCGTTTCACCCGGTGCGAAAACGGGGTACTTCCACCGTATGACCTCCTTGTCGGTACCCCGCGTACCTCACTCGAAGCGTGCCCTGTTCGTGCCCGCCGAGTTGCGGGCACTCGAAGCACCCAAGGGCCGTCTTCGCCTGCGGGTCAACAGGCCCGCCAAGGGAACCGCCGTCGTCGAAGCGAACGGTGAGGTCGACCTCGGCACCGCGCCCCGGTTGTGGGAAATGCTGAATGAACGGCTCCGCGGTCATGGCGCCAGGCTGGTCGTCGACCTGTCACAGGTCGAGTTCTTCGGTACGACGGGGCTGTGTGTCCTGCGGCGGGCGAGGCTGCTCGCCGACGAGACCGGGACACTGTTCCTCGTCTTCCCCGGCGAATCGCGTTCCGTGCGCCGGATGCTCGATCTCTACGGAGGCGACGCCTTCCCGGCTCGGTGAACGTTCACGGCGGAGCGGGCCGAAAGGGCGGCGTTCAGCAGGGCGATATGTTCGAGCCGGGTGGGATCCAGCCCGGTGAGGTCGGCGATCCGGCGCAACCGGTAGTCGACGGTGTTCGGGTGGACGTGGAGCGCGGTCGCGGTCTGCCGCCGCCCTCCCCGGCGCAAGAAGGTCTCCAGCGTCTGCACGAGTTCTTCGTTGCCGTCCAACGATTCCAGCCGGGTGGCCAGCCGGTCGAGCGCCGGACCGGGACGGGACAGCTGATATTCGAGCAGGACGTCGTCGAGCCGGTAGAGCCCAGGCGGCTTGCCGGAGCCGGTGGCGACCGCGAGCACGTCTTGCGCCAGCTTCGCCGCGGCGGGAAGCCGGGCCGGTTCGGCGGCCGCGGCGCCGGCGATGACTTCCGCCCCCGCCGTGCGGGCGACGTCGGCGAGCACCCGCTCCAGCCGGGACCAGTCCTGTATGGACAGTTCACCGGCCGCGCTTTCGCAGGGCAGCAAGGCGATCCCGCCCTCGGGAGTGAGCGAGGTCAGGACCGTGCCCCGGATCTGGCGCTCCAGCTCGACCCGCAGCCGCCGGAGCTTCCGCCGTCCGGCGATCAGCGGGTCGACGCCGGTGGCCTCTTCGTCGGGATGCGTGCCGACCGACGCCGCGAGGACGACGTAACACGGCGCCAGGCGAAGGCCTGCCTGCCCGGCGGCGACATCGGCGGGTTCGCCGTCGAGCAGCGCGGAAAGCATCGTATGCCGTGCCGAACGCTCGTCGTCGAACATCGTCCGGCGCTCGTCGAGGTAACCCGCGCCGACCGCGGGGGTGACCATTTCGAGGTAGCGCAGGGTCAGCGCGTTGACGGCAAGGACGTCGGTGACCTCCTCCGGCCGCACGTCCGGCGTCAGCGACGCCCAGACCACCTGGATGCCGATGTGGTACGCGGTGAGCACGATGTCGATCGGGATGCCCTCTTCGGCGCGGCGGGCGGCCGATTCGCGGAGGAAGCCGAGTTCCTCGCGGGTCGGTGTCCGCCCGGTGCGGAGGGTGTCGATGAACGACCGCATGTTCTGTTCGATCACCTGCGTGATGTCGCCGCTGAGCTCCTCGGCCGGTAGATGGCCGTACTCGGGGATCCTGGCGACGATCTCCCCGAGCACCGCCTTCGCGAGCGACGGCAGGACTTCGGTCAACCGTTCCGTCAGCGGGCGCCCGCCGATGAGAAACCCTGGATCCTTGTCATCCATCACAACGATCCGGGGTCGGCCCGGTGATCGGTCCCATGGCGCCTCCAGCTGTCAGTGATTCATCATGACAGCTCACTGGAGTCAGTTAGCGAGCGAGTCCCGCGCCGACGCGATGGTCGGATGCACGTTGAAGACGGCGTCGAGGCCGAGAAGGGACATCGGGCGCAGCAGAGCCCGTTCTTGGGTGACCAGGATGAACGGGATGCGGGCCTCCTCGGCCTTCGCGCGGATCTGGACGAAGGCGGTGAAGCCCGACGAATCGCAGAAGCTGACCTCGGACAGATCCGCGATCAGAGCCGGGGGCCGGAAGCGGAGCTCGTCGTCCAGGCTTCGCCGGACACCATCGGCGACTCCGAGATCGATTTCACCGGAAACGGTGACCACCGTGTCCGTGTCGGACGCGGTGACCGTGACATCGAGCGAGGACACGAATCTCCGGCCCGAACGGGGCAGGTCGGAGGTGGGTGCGCGATAGTCGGTCAAGATGACTCCTTGCCGGTGACTGAGGGACCGGCCAGGGCCCAGTCCAGGCAGGCCGGAGCCCGAGGACGGGACCCGGCGGCTGGTGTCTGAACCGCGACGGAGTCAACCGTAGCAGCCCGGCGGCCGGACCTGCCCGCTGAGCGACGGCGGGCCGGGTCACTTCCCGCCCACGTCCCCGTTGAACAGCGGAGTCCCCTTGGCGGTGGAGACCCGCACCCAGGTCGTGCCGCTGATCCCGACCGGGGCCGAGCCCTCCGGCGGCCACACCGCGAACGTCCCGTTGACGATCGGGACGTCGGTGGGAGTGCCGAGACCGAAGTCCGCGATCATCTTGGTCGCCGACGGTGGGACGATCCCGGCGAACGGCATCCGGCCACCGATCTCCGGGACGAGCAGCCGCCGGGCGGGGATGGACTTACCCGCGAACGTGTCGACGCTGATCTCGGCGGTCGCGCCGTCGGTGGAGCAGGCGAGGGCGTGCTCGGCGTTGCGGGCCAGCACCACGCGGTACGGACCGTTGTCGAGTACGGCTCCGGCCTGGTAGGAGGCGGCGTCGTCCGGTGGACGGCTCGCCAGCGCGAAGCACTCCTTCAGCGCGAGGCCGGCGGGAGTGGAGCGGTCGCCGGGCCGGTCGACGACGCTGAACAGCGGCGGCGCGGGGGCAGGCAGCGCCGCTCGCGGCCAGCTGCGTTCGAGCTGGCCGGCGTCCCAGCGGCCCGCCCACAGCGCACCCTGTGACGGCGGGGTCTGGGTGAAACTCAGGAACAGGTGGCCGGCCTGGGGTACCTGCTCCGTCGTGATGCCAAGCCCGTCCTCGCGGGAGAGCTCGATCCGCGCCCACACCGGGTCCGCGATCCCGGCGGCCAGCCCGCTCGCGGTGTGGAGCAGCAACGCCGTGCGGCTCCCCTCGGCGTAGGTGAGCGTGGTATCCGGGTTCGTGAGTGTCACCGTGGTCGCCGTCGTCTCGCAGGCGGCGGGTTTGCCCGCCGCGAGGAACGTGACGCCCACGTGCTCACCCTGTGCGGCCATCGTCGACGACGTCCACGAGCGGCGCGGCGGGAGCTGCCCGGCCTGGCCCGCGGTCTCCGCCGCCGCCCAGCATCGGTCGAGGACACTCGCCGCCGGGTCCGGCGAGGGACCGGCGACCTGCGCCGGATCGGCCCGCCACAACTGCGCGCCCGCCGTCGCCGCACCCGCCAGCAGTACGACCGCCGCCGCGGCGGCCCCCCACCTGCCTCGTTTCGGCCGGGCGAGCCCGGTCAGGACGTCCTCGCGGAGCCGGTACCGCACGTCTTCGGGCAGCTCGCGCCGCGCCGGAAGGAACTCTTCGATGGTCATTTCGCCTCCAGCAGGGTGCGTAGCTGAGCCCGCGCCCGAGAAAGATGTGCACGTACGGTGACTTCGGCGACCTTGAGCAACGAGGCCGCGTCCGCGATCGACAGGTCGCCGAGCAGGCACAGTTCCACCACCTGCCGTTGAGCGGGTGGTAACCCGCGCACCGCGTCTATCACCTGGCGTAACCGTTCCTCGCCGTCCAGCTGCGCGGCCACGCTGTCCGCGTGATCGTGGACGTCCGGCGGCTCGGGGATACGCCGCAGCAGCCGTAGCCGGCGGCTCGCGCTGCGGCGTTCGGTGCGCGCGAGGTTGCCCGCGACGGTGTACAGCCAGGGCAGCGCGCTACCCCGCACCAACGTCAGGTCGCCCTTCTTACGCCAGGCGATCAGGAAGGTGTTCGACGTCAGATCCTCGGCCGACGACCACGAGCCCGTCAGCCGGTAGGCGTGGTTCCACACCGCTTGGACATGCCGCTCGAACAGCTCCGCGAAGGACGTCTCATCCCCGCTCGCCGCCCGGTCCCACAGCTCCCGGTCGTCCAGGTCGGAGACTGCCTCCACCGGTGCCTCCGCTCCGGTCCTTTGCATGGTCACACCCATCAGTGACCGGCACTCGTGCCAGTGTTGCGGACCGTCTTCTCACTCACGACCACGCGTGCGGGCTTCGCCGACCATGACGGGGTCGAGATCGGGATGGATCTCGTCGGCGCGGTCCCACATCTCGGCGGCCAGCGCCGCGGAGCCTTCGGCCGCCGCGATATTGCCGAGCCCGGTGTACGCGCGTGCGGTCTCGTAGGGACTTCCGCAGCTTTCGGCGCGCTCCGCGGCGGCACGGTAGGCCGACGTCGCCAGGTCGCGACGCCCCGCGTGGAACCAGGCCCAGCCCGCGCAGTTGAGGGCCATCGCGGCGTCGAGGTCCAGTCCGAGTTCGTCGAAGACGGACAGTGTCTCGGCGGCGAGGGCGGCGGCCTCGGAAGCCTGCCCCAGCGCCGTCAGTGCCAGCGCGATTCCCCGGCCGGTGATCGCGGCGTTGCGCCGGTTGCCGTCTCGGACGTAGAACGCTTGCGCCTGCCGAAGATCCCGGAGTGCTTCGGTATGCCTGCCGCGGTAGTGCTCGGCCCAGCCACTGTGCGCCAGTGCCGTGCTTTCCCCGTGGCCGTCGCCGATCCGGCGGAAGAGCGCGAGGGCTTCGCCGTAACACGCCGACGCCTCGTCGAGGTCGCCGCGGTCGACGTACGCGACCCCCAGGTTGGCCGTCGTGGTGGCCAGTGCCCAGGTGTCGCCGATGGCTTCGGCGGAGGCCCGTGCCCAACGATGCGTGTCCAGCCAGGGATCCCAGAGCTTGGCCACGAAGAAGAAGTCGCGCAGGAAGAAAGCGAGCTGCCAGCACCGCTCGTGCTCGCCGCGTTCGCCCGCCGCCCGGCAGAGGGCGACCAGCCCCGGCCATTCGGCACGGAACCAGGACATCGCCATCTCGCTGTCGTCCAGCCGGGCGGGTTCCGGGATGCCAGGGTCGAAGGAGATTTCCGGGACGAACCGGTACGGAGTGAGCCGGTTGTCGGCGTGAGCGGCGCTTCGGACAGCGAACGCGGCCAGCCGTCGAAAAGCGTTCATTCTGTCCTCCGCATCATTTTGTACGAATTCGGTGGCAAAGGCATGAAGAAGGTCATGGAATCCGTATCTATCCGGTTCTGGTTGCGTGAGCAGGTGGGCTTCGTGCAGGCGTTCCAGCAACCGGTCGGCCTCCCGCGGGGAAAGTGCGCTCAAGGCACTCGCGGTGTGGATGTCGAAATCGGTTCCGGGATGGACGGTGAGCAACCCGAACAGTCGCGATTCGGCGCCGCTCAGCTGTCGCACGGACAATTGGAAGGCGGCGGCGAGGGTGCGTTCGCCGTCGTCCAGTTCGCCGAGGCGGGCGGTTTCGTCGTCGAGCCGCCGGTCGAGTTCCGCGACGTCCCATGCCGGATGCGCACGCAGCCTCGCCGCGGCGATCCGGATCGCGAGGGGGAGCCGGGCACACCGCTCGACCACCCGGGTGACGGTGTCACTCGCGGGAACACCGGTGACAGTGGTGAAAAGCTCCACGGCCGCGGCGAGCGGGAGCATGTCCAAAGAGACTGTCGTGGCGTCGTCGAGCGCGCTCAGTCTCGATCTGCTGGTGATCAGCACCCGGCATTTCGGCTCGGCAGGCAGGAGCGGGCGCACCTGCGCCGCGCTGACCGCGTTGTCCAGCACCAGAAGGAGACGGCGGCCACGCAGCCGGGACCGGTACAACGCCGCGCGATCGTCGGGATCCGCGGGGATGCGATCCGCCGGGACGCCGAGCACCCGCAACAACCTGTCGTGTACGGCCGCGGTTCCGGCGATGGGTTCGCCGGGGCTGTATCCCCGCAGGTCGACGAACAGGCAGCCGTCGGCGAACCCGGACTCCAGCCGGTGCGCGCACCGGACCGCGAGTTCCGTCTTGCCGACGCCACCCATGCCGGACACGACGCAGACACCGCCGTCGGTCTCCAGTGCCGCACGGACCGCTCGCAGTTCCGTCGCCCGGCCCGCGAAAGCGGTCGTCGCCGTCGGCAACCCGGACGGCCGGACGTCGGGCCGGGTCCGGCGCCGGACCGGTTCGCCGGGCAGCAGTGCGGTGAGCATTCCTTCGGCGTCGAGTTCGGCTTCGCATAAGGTCGCGAGTGCGGGATTCGGGGTGGCGAGGCCGGTTTCGACCTTGCTGAGATAGCCCTTGCTGTAATGGGTGCGTGCGGCGAGTTCGGTCAGCGAAAGCCCGGCCGCCTTGCGGCGGCGTCTCAGCTCGGCTCCGAAGGTGGCTCTCTCGTTCATCAGCACCCATCCTCGTCGGAGGATCAGTATGACCGGGTGGACGTTTCCCCTGCTCCGTCCACCCGGGGCGGGGGGGGGGGGGGGGGGGCCCCCCCCCCCGGGCCGGGGGGGCCCCCGGGCCGGCAGGCGGGGGCGCAAAAAAAAAAAAAAAAGAACACAGACAAAAAAAAAAGAACC